>NZ_JBEZUT010000111.1:0-24785 GCF_040636595.1 Kitasatospora sp. NPDC036755 | reverse complement strand
GGCGGCCGCGGCTGCGGCGGCGGAGTCGGCGGAGGGCCGGGCCGAGGGACGGCCGGGTTCGGAGCCGGGCTCGGGCGCGGGCTCGAAGGGTTCGGGGCCCGGGGAGTCGGCCGCGGAGACGACCACGGAGCTGCGGGCGGTCCGGGACGTCCCGACCGACGCGTCGCAGGGTTCTCCGCGGACCTCGCCGGGGGCTCCCTCGGGGGCCGCGTCGGGCGGGCTCGGGGACGAGGCGACGCGCGAGTTGTCGTTGCGGGACCGGCAGGCGGCCGTCCGGGCGGCGGAGGCCGTCGAGGCGCGCAAGGCCGCCGAGGCCGAGGCTCAGGCCCGCCGGGCCGCCGGCGGTGCCGCGGGTGCGGTCGACGAGACCGCCAGGCTGCCGGTGGTACCGGCCTCGGCGGTGGACGAGACGGCCGTGCTGCCGAAGGTCCCGGCGGAGGACGACCGGACCGCGGTGCTGCCGCGGATCGACCCGGGCCGCGTCGAGGGCCGCGGCGAAGGCCGTCCCGAGGGCCGTACCGGCGGGAGCCGGCCGGCGCAGGGGCCGCGACGCGCGGAACCGGTGGACAGCACCCGCGAGCTCCCGGTGATCGGCGCGGAGCCGACGGCCGAGTCGCAGGCGCCGTCGCAGCCGCAGGCCCCGGCGGGTGCCGAGCGGTCGCGGCCGGAGTGGGCCGAGGAGACGCCGCTGGACGACCTGCCGAGCCTCACCGACACCCTGCTCGGCTCGCACGACGAGTGGGCGCGCCTGGAGCGCGGCGGCCCGGGCCAGAGCGCCCCGTACGGCGGCCCGCAGGGCGCCCCGACGGAGCGGCCCGAGAGCCGTGGGGACGCCCCGGACGCGGGCAACGGCAAGGGCAAGGGCCGTCGCTGGGGCCGCCGGGGCTGACCGGACGGCTGTGCGCGGCGCCGTCGGGGCTCGATCCCCGGCGGCGCCGTCGCGTTCGCGGCCGTCGCGCCGCCGTTGCCCCGCGCGCTGCCGTTGCCCCGCGCGCTGCCGTTGCCCCGCGCGCTGCCGTTGCCCCGCGCGCTGCCGTGCCTCGCGTGTCGCCGTTCTGTGTGTCGTCGTGGCCCGTGCGGGGCCGGCCTCCCGTCCGCCGTGACCCGGACGGAGCAGTGGGTGTCGGAGCGGAGACGTATGCTCGACGGCGGGGAAGAGGCGCCACGGGCGCTGCCGTACGGAGCTTGGGAGCAGCAGTGGCCGTCTGGGACGACCTAGTGGGCCAGGACCGGGTGGTCGAGCAGCTGACCGCCGCCGCCCGGGCGGCCGGGGCGACGGTCGAGGCCGGCCGCGGAGCCGCCCCGGTCGAGGGCGCGAACGCCTCCCTGATGACGCACGCCTGGCTGTTCACCGGCCCGCCCGGCGCCGGGCAGGTCACCGCCGCGCGTTCCTTCGCCGCCGCCCTCCAGTGCACCAGCCCCGATCTCGCGCTCGGCGGAACGCCCGGCTGCGGGTTCTGCGACGGCTGCCACACCGTGCTGGCCGGCAGCCACGCCGACGTCAAGTACGTCCGGACCGACGGCCTCTCCATCGGCGTCGGCGACATGCGCGACCTGGTCATGCGCGCCTCCAGCTACCCGACCGGCGGCCGCTGGTCGGTGATCCTGGTGGACGCCGCCCACAGGCTCACCGAGGCCGCCGCGAACGCGCTGCTCAAGGGCGTGGAGGAGCCCTCCCCGCGCACCGTCTGGCTGCTCTGCGCCCCCTCCGTCCAGGACGTGCTGCCGACCATCCGCTCGCGCTGCCGCCTGCTGGTGCTGCGCACCCCGGCGGCCGAGGCGGTCGCCGACACCCTGGTCCGGCGCGACGGCGTCGACCCGGAGACCGCCCGGCTCGCCGCGCTCGCCGGTCAGGGCGACATCGAGCGCTCGCGCCGCCTCGCCGTCGACGAGCAGGCCCGGACGCGCCGCACGGAGGTGCTGCGCATCCCGCTGGAGGTCGGCGACATCGGCGGCTGCCTGACCGCCGCCCAGCGCCTGGTCGACACCGCCAAGGCCGACGCCGAGGCGCTCGCCGAGACCCAGGACGCCAAGGAGACCGACGACCTCAAGGCGGCCTACGGCGCCGCCGAGGGCAGCAAGGCGCCACGCGGCATGGCGGGCGCGGTCAAGGAGCTGGAGAAGCGGCAGAAGAGCCGGGCCACCCGCACCCGTCGGGAGACGCTCGGCGTCGCCCTGCTCGACCTGCTCGGCTTCTACCGGGACGTGCTCGCCATCCAGCTCGGCTCCACCGGCGCGCTCGCCAACGAGGACCAGCGGCAGGCGCTGAACCGGGTGGCCCAGGCCGGGCCGGCCGAGAGCACGTTGCGCCGGATCGAGGCGGTGCTGGCCTGCCGCCGGGCGCTGGACCGCAACGTGGACCCGCTGCTCGCGGTCGAGGCGATGACGGTGGCCCTGCGCGCGGGCTGAGCACCGGACCGGGGCCGCGGTTGGGTGTGCCGTTCCGCTGCCCCGGGGGCCGCTCGCGTGCCCTGGAGGCCGCTCACGTGCGTTGAGGCCCGCTCACCTGCTGAGGCCCGTTCACCTGCGTTGAGGCCCGCTCACCGCCGGTGGTATCCGTACGCCTCCCGGAGGCGGTGCGCCGTCCCACCTTCGAGTGAACGAGCGACACTCGCCGGGCACACCGTCGTGTGACCGTCCGCCGGTTGTGCACGCTGGGGGCCGACTGCGCCCGCTGCCGGGGCGGTCGCCTCCCGCACGCGCCGGTTCCGGTTCGGCGCGGCCCCCTCCAGAGGTGGTGCGTCCCGTGGTTCGTTCGCTCCTCGTCATCCCCCTGCTCGCCGCCGCTCTCGGTGGGATCTGGCTGGCCCGGGGTGCCCAACAGCGCTGGCGCGACCTGCGCGCCGCCGAGACCTACGAGCTGGCCGGAGACCGCTGGCCGATGCTGCTGCGGGCGGCCGGGGCGATGGTCTGCGGGGTGTGCGTGACCGCGCTGACGGTGCTCACCGCGCTCGGCGCCTTCGGCGGCCTCGGCCGTGGAGCCCAGGAGCCGGACCGGGTGGACCCGGTCGTGGACGCGGCGGGCGCGGGGCCGGGCAGCGGGACGGGCACGGCTGAGGGAGCGGTGGCCCGGCAACAGGCGGCGCCCCCCGTGGCCGCCGATCCGGCCGGTGCCACGGCCGCCGCCGCTGCGGCCGTCGGAGCCGCCTCGGCGCCCGCGGCCCCCGCCGTGGCCAGCCGCTTCGACAGCGTCGGCCACCCCGGCGGCGGCGAGCTCCTCCAGTCCGCCGTGCTCGGCCCCGACGGCCACCCCCGCAACGTCCGGGTCTGGCTCCCGCCGCAGTACGCCAAGGAGCCGAACGCCCACTTCCCGGTCGTCGTGATGCACGCGGCCGCGCCGCAGAAGACCGCCGACGCCGAGGTCCCGGACGTCTTCGAGGGCATCGGCTCGGCCCTCCAGACCGGCAAGACCCACCCGTTCATCCTGGTCGCCCCCGAGGCGCCGAACGGCACCGCGCACCCCTGCGAACTGGTCGCCGCCGCCCCGGCCGCCGTCGCCGACGACGCGGCGCTGCGCACCACCATCGCGGCCACCTTCCGCACCCTGCCACCCGGCCCGGCCTCCTGGGGCGCGCTCGGCGTCGAGGGCGGGGCGCCCTGCGCGGCCGCCGCCGGACTGGCCAGACCCGACCTGTACGGCGCCGCCGCGGCGGTCTCCGGCCGCTATGACGCCACCGCCCTCACCCAGACCGGCGCCGAAGCCCCGGCGGGCAGCGCGGCCAAGTTGCTGCTGGCCGCCGCCAAGGCCGACTCCGCCGGGCTGGACGCGGCCCGCAAGCTCCAGTCCGCGCTGAAGGCCGGCCCCGGCGCGGCGGCCAGGGCAGAGGTGCGGATCTCGGACAACGTGCAGGACTTCACCCCCGACCGGGAGCGGCTGCGGCTGGTCCGGCAGGCCGCGCAGTTCCTGGCCGAGGCGCTGGCGAGGGCGTCCTGAGCGCGGGTCAGGCGGCGCTACGCTGCCCGGTACCCCGGGGCGGGTGCCGGGCAGCGGCGTTGTTCCCGGGGGCTCCACGAGGGGTTCCACGGGCTGTTCCACGGCTGGGGCACGGCTATTCATGGCTGGTCCACGGCTGGCACGGCTGGTCCATGGCTGGTCGACTGCGGAGAGGTGGCGGATGAGGGTCTTCGGGCGGACACGGGTGCGGGTACGGCCACGGGTGCGGGCACGGTCACGGGCGCAGGTGCGGCGGCGGGCGTTGGCGGCGGCACTGGTCGTGGTCGGGCTGCTGGCGGGCGGGTGCGGCTCCGGTCGGTCCGGGGCGCCGGCGGCGCCTTCCGCGGACGCGGCCGGTTCCGGCTCGCCGTCCGCCCCGGTGGTCCCGGGACAGACGGCGGCCCCGGGACAGACGGCGGCCCCGGCGGCCGGGGCGACCCCGCTGGAGCCGCTGCCCGCCGTCGTCCCGGCCGCGCTCGCGCCGTACTACGCGCAGCGACTGGCCTGGCAGCCCTGCGACAACGGGTTCGAGTGCACCACGTTCCGGGTGCCGCTGGACTACGACCACCCGGGGAGCAGCGACCTCACCCTGGCGGCCGCCCGCGCGGCGGCATCGCCTGCCTCCCCCTCCGCCACCGCGCCGTCCGCCTCCCCGGTCACGCGGCTCGGCTCCCTGCTGCTCAACCCGGGCGGGCCCGGCGGCTCGGCGATCGAGTACCTGGAGGCCGCCGCCGGGACGTACGACCACGGGGTGCGGGCCCGGTACGACCTGGTCGGCCTCGACCCGCGCGGGGTGGGCCGCAGCAACCCCGTCAGCTGCCTGAGCGGCGACCGGATGGACGCCTACACCACCGTCGGCCTGACCCCCGGTGACCAGCACGGCATCGACGCGCTGATCGCCGCCGACAAGGAGTTCGCGGCGGGGTGCCACCAGCAGGCCGGGGCGGCGCTCGGCCACCTCAGCACCGTCGAGGGCGCCCGCGACATGGACGTGCTGCGCGCCCTGCTCGGCGACGAGAGGCTCAACTTCGTCGGCAAGTCCTACGGCACCTTCCTCGGCGCCACCTACGCCGGGCTGTTCCCGAGCCGGGTCGGGCGGCTGGTGCTGGACGGCGCGATGGACCCGTCGCTCGACTCCGTCACCGGCAACCGCACCCAGGCGGGCGGTTTCGAGACGGCCTGGGCCGCCTTCGCCAAGGACTGCGCCGCCCGCGAGGACTGCCCGCTGGGCCGCACCGAGCAGCAGGTCGGCGACCGGCTCACCGCCCTGCTCGCGGGTGTCCGCGGCACCCCGCTGCCCACCACCACGGGCGGCCGCCGGCTCACCGGGTCCCAGGCGACCACCGGCGTCATCCAGGCCATGTACGCCGACTTCCTGTGGCCGCGGCTGCGCACCGCGCTCGCCGACGCCGAGGCCGGCGACGGCACCGGGCTGCTGAAGCTGTCCGACGACTACTACGGGCGCGAGGCGGACGGCTCGTACCCCAACCTGATGTTCGCCAACACCGCGGTGAACTGCCTCGACCTGCCCGCCCCGTTCCGCGGACCGGAGGACGTCCAGCGGGCGGTGCCGGAGTTCGAGCGGGTCTCCCCGCACTTCGGGCGCGACATGGCCTGGATGGCCCTGGCCTGCACCTACTGGCCGGTCCGGGCCACCGGCGCGGCGCACACCATCCGGGCCGCCGGCGCCGCCCCGATCGTCGTCATCGGCACCACCCGCGACCCGGCCACCCCGTACGCCTGGGCCCAGTCGCTGGCCGGCCAGCTGGAGTCCGGCCGACTGCTGACCTTCGACGGCGACGGCCACACCGCGTACGGCCGGCACAGCACCTGCGTGGACGGAGCGGTGAACCGCTTCCTGCTGACCGGGGAGGCCCCTGAGCAGGGCAAGCGCTGCGACCGGTAGCGCCGGGGCGCCGGGGCTCCGGCGTCGGCCGTCCGACAGGTGGTTTGCACTTCAACCGATCACCGGTGCGACGTTACGATGAGCGCCCCCTGTCACCCTCCCCCGCACCGGAGCTCATCGTGCTCGGAGTCAACGACCTGGCGACGTATGTCCTCGGCGCCCTCGTCATCGTCCTCCTGCCCGGCCCCAACTCCCTGTACGTCCTGTCCGTCGCGGCCCGCAAGGGCATCCGCACCGGCTACCGGGCCGCGGCCGGCGTCTTCGTCGGCGACCTCACCCTGATCAGCCTCACCTCGCTGGGCGCGGCCTCCCTGCTCAAGGCCAACCCGGCCGTCTTCGCCGTGGTCAAGTTCGGCGGCGCCGCCTACCTCCTCTGGCTCGGCTACGGCATGCTCCGCGCCGCCCGCCAGCTCTGGCGCGAACACCGGGCCGCCGCCGACCCCACCGTCGAACCGGCCCCCGAGTCCGCCGAGAACCCCTTCCGCCGCGCCCTGGTGGTCAGCCTCCTCAACCCGAAGGCCATCCTCTTCCTGCTCTCCTTCTTCACCCAGTTCGTCGACCCCTCCTACGGCCAGCCCGTCCTCTCCTTCGCCCTTCTCGGCGGCATCCTCCAGGCCTTCAGCTTCCTCTACCTCTCCCTCCTGATCTTCGCGGGCACCACCCTCGCCACCGCCTTCCGCCGCCGCAAGCGCCTCTCCGCCACCCTCACCAGCGGCGTCGCCGTCCTCTTCGCGGGCTTCGCCGCCAAACTCGCCGTCTCCTCCGCCTGACCCCCGGCCCCGGATACCGGGTACGGATCACCCGCGAACCTGTGTAGACTGGCCCGCGTTGCCGCCACACACGGCAACGGCGCCGCCTTAGCTCAGTTGGCCAGAGCAACGCACTCGTAATGCGTAGGTCGCGGGTTCGAATCCCGCAGGCGGCTCAGTGTGAAAGGCCCAGGCCGGATCCAATCCGGCCTGGGCCTTTTTGCGTGCCGTGGGCGGGGCCGGGCGTGGTGGGCGAGCGGGCGGATTCGGCGGGGAAACCGCCTCTTTGGTCATGCGGGATATCTGCCGAACGGCAGATGGCAGGGGGCTGGGGATCGGTCAGGCTTGCGGCGTGCTCAGGGGGCCGGGGGTGTGCGGCCCGAGAGGTGCGTTCGATTCCAGCCGTAAGGAGGGCGTGGTGGACCGACGCTCGAAGTCCGTACCCGCGTTGTTCGGCCTCGTCGTGGCCGTTCTCGTTCCGCTCGTCGGGTGTGCCAATGCCGTGGACGCCGCGCCGGAGGACAAGACCTTCGCGTTCGCGGGGGAGAAGTTGGACGTGAAGTCGCACGGTGCTCCGGCCGATCTCGTCGCGGCGGACCGGCCGGACGTCAAGGTCACCCGCTGGTTCGACACGAGCGGCAAGGTCGGCGGTGTCAAGGAGTCCTGGACGCTGGCGGACGGGGTCCTGGAACTGCGGGCGGGGTGTTCGGGGCTCGCCAACTGCGACACGAAGTACCGGGTCGAGGTGCCCAGGGGCGTCGCGGTCCTGCGGGACGGACGCGAGACGGAGCTCAAGGGGTGAGGGAGACGAGGGGGACGAGGGGGACGAGTCGTGTCGGAGAAGGGGCGGGCATGCTCGAACTGATCGACGTCACCAAGGAGTACAGGGGTGGCAAGCGGGCCGTCGACGGCGTCACGATGCGCCTCGGCCCGGGGATGGTGGGGCTGCTGGGGCCGAACGGTGCGGGGAAGTCGTCGTTGATGCGGATCGTGGCGACGGTGACCCGGCCCACGAGTGGGCAGGTGCGGTACGAGGGCGTCGACGTGGTGGCGGATCCGGACCGGCTGCGTCGGCAACTCGGTTACCTGCCGCAGGACTTCGGGGTCTACCCGAACCTGACCTCGCGGGAGTTCCTGTCCTACCTGGCCGCCGCCAAGGGGATCGGTGCCCGCTCGGCCCGGGCCCGGATCGACGAGTTGATCCAGCTGGTCAACCTGACCGAGGCGGTCAAGCGCCCGCTCGGCGCGTACTCGGGCGGCATGCTGCGCAGGGTGGGCATCGCGCAGGCCCTGCTGGCCGACCCCAGGGTGATCGTGGTCGACGAGCCGACTGCCGGGCTGGACCCGGAGGAGCGGGTGCGCTTCCGCAACCTGCTGAGCGAGCTCGCGGCGGACCGGGTCGTGATGCTCTCGACCCACATCGTCTCCGACGTCGAGTCGGTCGCCTCCGACATCGCCGTGGTCGCGCACGGCCGGCTGCTGCGCCGGGGGGCGCCCGACGAGCTGCTCCGGGAGATCGACGGGCAGGTGTGGGAGGCGGTGGTCCCCCCGGCGGACCTCCTGGAGGTGCAGGCCCGCCACGTGGTCAGCCGGATGGTGCGGACGGGGAACGGGGTGCGGGTGCGGCTGCTCGCCGACGCGAGGCCCCGGCCGGACGCCGTCCCGGTGGCGCCGGACCTGGAGGACGCCTATCTGGGTGTCATCCACCGCTCGGGGGAGCGAAGCGGCGGTGTCCACCCGGCCGGGCACTCGGCCGGCCGGCGGGAGGTGCGGCGATGAGCGTGGGGGCGAGGGCGACGGCGCGGGGGCGGGCATCGGGGCGGGTGTCGCTGTTCGCGGGGCTGGCGGTCGGCGACTTCCGCGACCGGGTGCGCCGGCCGGTGTACGCGGTGACGCTGCTCGCCGCGGTCGGGCTCGGCTACCTGGCCGTACCGGACGCCGGCGGGCACTGGACGATCATGGACGTGGGCGGCAACCGGGGGGTCTACAACAGCGCCTACGTCGGCGCGGTCACCGCGCTGGCCGGCGCGCTCTGGCTCACCTTCGGCGGCTTCTACGTGGTGCGCGGCGGCATCGCGCGGGACGAGAGGAGCGGGGTCGGCCAGGTCCTCGCCGCCACCCCGCTGCGCACCTCCCACTACCTCCTGGCCAAGTTCCTGAGCAACCTGCTGGTGCTCGCCTCCATGGTCGGCGTGCTGGCCGTCACCGCGCTGTTGATGCAGTTCGCCCGCGGCGAGGACCGTTCGCTCGACCCGATGGCGCTGCTGCAGCCGTTCCTGCTGCTCTCGCTGCCCTTGATGGCGATCACCGCGGCGGCGGCGCTGCTGTTCGAGACGGTGCCGCTGCTGCGGGGCGGCTTCGGGAACGTCGTCTGGTTCGTGGTGGCCATGGTGATCGCGATCGGCGGGCAGTCGGCCTCCGCGCCGCTGGACGGTCTCGGAGTGAACCCGGTCGCGCGGTCGATGGGCGTGGCGCTGGAGGCCCAGCACGGGACGGTCGACCCGGGCGGCTTCAGCCTCGGCCTGACCAAGGTCGACAAGCCGCTGGGCACCTTCGTCTGGAGCGGTTTCGACCCGTCCTCCGGCTACGTCCTCGGCCGGCTGGCGCTGTTCCTGGCGGCGTTCGTGGTGGCGCTGCTGCCGACCCTGTGGTTCGGCAGGTTCGATCCCGCCCGCGGGTCGGGTGGTACGGCCGCCCCGGTTCGGGCCGCCGTCGATACGGCGGGCGCGCCGTCCGTGCACGACGGCGCGGAGCCCGCGGGGGCCCGGTGGGCGACCGCACCGGGCGCCCTGCCGCGGACCGAGCCGCGGACCGAGCCGGGGATCGAGTCGCGGCGGGCCGGGGCGTTCGGACGGCTGCTGGCGGGCGAGGTCCGCATCCTGGTGCAGGGCGTGTCCCGCTGGTGGTGGCTGGTCGCCGCGGGGCTGACGGTGGCCGGGTTCGCGATGCCGCTGAACGTCGTCACCGGCCTGCTGCTGCCGCTGTCGTGGCTGTGGCCGGTCCTGCTCTGGTCCAGGCTCGGCAGCCAGCAGGTCGAGAACGGTCTGGAGGTACTGCTCGGGTCCTACCCGTCGGCCCGGCGCCGGCTGCTGGCCGAATGGGCGTCCGGGCTGGTGCTCACCTCGGTGACGGGCCTCGCCCCGCTGATACGCATGCTGGTGGCGGGGGACGGTGCGGGGGCGGCGAGTTGGCTCGGTGGCGCGTTGTTCGTTCCCTCGCTGGCCATGGCGCTCGGCGTGGTGAGCCGGAGCCACCGGCTCTTCCAGGCGGTCTACCTGCCGCTCTGGTGGATCCTCGTCAACAACGTCGCCGCCGTCGACTTCATGGGGGCGGTGCGGGTGAACGGCAGTCCGGCCGGGCCGGGGCCGCTGCTGGTCGGGGCGCTGTCCGCGGTCATGCTCGCGGTGGTGTTCCTGGTCGGCGCCGCCCGACGGAACGTCAAGGGCTGAGCCGGAAAGGGAGAGACATGGGCCGGGCGGGGGCGGGTCGGAGGCCGACGGAAGCCGGGAGCCCGGGCCGTCGGTGGACGACCCGGGCTCCCCCGTGCTGTGGGGTGCGGCGCGTCTCCTACTCGTCGTCGCCGAGGTCGCCCGCGAGGTCGCCGTCCGGGGTGCCGTTGATCGCGTAGCCTTGCCGGCGCGCCTCGTAGCAGGCCACGGTCGCGGCCGCCGAGACGTTCAGCGAGCCGACCCGGCCCAGCTGCGGCACGAACACCACCTGGTCGCAGAGTGCCAGGGCCTCGGGGGTGATCCCGCGGTCCTCGTGTCCGAGCACGAAGGCCACCGCCGGGGTCAGCTCGGCCGCGAACATCGGCACCGCTTCGTCCGCCAGCTCCAGGCCGACGACCTTGTAACCGTCCGCCTTGGCCGCCGCGACGGCCTCGGCGATGGTCGGGAAGTGCTCCACCTTCAGGTACTTGTCGGTGCCCATCGCGGCCTTCTGGGCGCCGGACGAGCGCACCGACGGGGTGTCCCCGACCAGGTAGAGCTTCTCGGCGCCCATCGCCGCGCCGGTGCGGACCACCGAGCCGACGTTGAACGGCGACTGGAGGTTCTCCAGGATCATCGCGAGCCGGAACTCGTTGCTGCGCCGCCAGGAGCGGTGCAGACGCTTCAGTTCGGTCCCGCGCAGCTGCTTCACGTCGTCGTACCTCGTCCACTCTCGGAGCCCTCGCCCACCTCGGGGCGGGGCCGCGCTTCCAGGATCCGTACCCCGTTGACCGACGTGACCCGAGTGGTCGGGTAGCCCTGCTCGTTCAGCCACTTCTGGAGCGAGTCCGAGCCCAGGTGCTTCTGCACCACCAGGAACGCCGAGCCGTCCGGGGTCAGCCGGTCGAGCCAGTGCGTGAGCAGGCGGCGCAGCGCGGCCTTGCCGATCCGGATCGGCGGGTTGGAGTAGATGGTGGCGAAGCGGACGTCCTCGGGGACGTCGTCGGGCAGGGCCGCCTGGACGTTGCCGAGCCCCAGCGACTCGGCGTTCAGCCGGACCAGCTCCAGGGCGCGCTCGTTGACGTCCACCGCCCAGACCGGGAGGCGCTTGCGGCGGCTCGCCCAGGTCAGGGCGATCGGGCCGTAGCCGCAGCCGATGTCCAGGATCGGGCCGCGCACCCGCGGCTGCGGGGCGTGCTCCAGCAGGATCCGGGTGCACGGGTCGAGCCGGCTGCGGGAGAACACTCCGGTGTCGGTGGTCAGTTCCAGGGTGAGGTCCGGCAGGGAGACCGTGATCGGCCGACGGTCGCTGGCGACCTCGGGTGCACCGGTGAAGTAGTGCGAGCCGGACATGATTTCCCCGTCGTTCGTATGGGCCTCGGGGCCACCGGGTGGGTGTGGGTCAGCCCTTCGTACGGCACCGATCGTACCCCCGGTGGCCCGCAGGGCGTTCCGGCCGCCGTGCCGTCCGCAGCTCCGGCCGCCGTTCCGTACAGCCGTCCGTACAGCCGTCCGGGCAGCGGTCCGGGCAGCGGCCGGGACATCGACCCCGACATCGGCCGGGACGGCTGCGCGGTCAGACGGTGCCGGGGTTCTTGCGGGTGGCCACGTTGATGCGGTTCCAGGCGTTGATGGTGAAACAGACCGAGATCAGCTGCGCCAGCTCGGCCTCCGCGAAGTGCGCGGCGGCCCGGTCGTAGACCGCGTCGGAGACGCCGCCGCCGATCCGGGTGATCTCCTCGGCCAGCGCCAGGGCGGCCCGCTCGCGCTCGGTGTACACCCCGGCCGGGGCCTCCGGCCAGACCGGCAGCAGGTAGATCCGCTCGTCGGTCTCGCCGGCCTTGCGGGCGTCCTTGGCGTGCATGTCCAGGCAGTACGCGCAGCCGTTCAGCTGGGAGGTGCGCATCTGGACGAGCTCGACCAGGGCCGGGTCCAGGCCCTCGCGGGCGGCGGCGTCCAGGGCGATCATCGCGCGGAACACCTTGGGGACGGTGCGGGCGTAGTCGAGGCGGGCGGTGGCCTCGGCGGCCTCGGTGTGCGGGGCGGTCCGGGTGCTCTCGTTCGTCGTCATGACAACGACCCTAGGTGGGGAATGAACCCTCATCCTGGGTCATTGAACGGCCATTTTCATGGGTCAATCCGGCCGGTCGGACAGGGGTGGCCGCAGGAGCCCCGGCAACACGCCGGAGCGGCGTCGGCACTTCGCGTCCGGGTGCCGGGCGGCGGATACTGCCAGTACGCCAGCCGGGCCCGTGAAGGCCTCCGAACAGTGAGGACGGATGCCATGCCGCAGGAACAGCACGAGGAATACCTGATCGAGGAGAGCGCCGAGACCGTCGAGCCCGACGAGAAGGCACCCGAGGGCGACACGTACGACGAGGTGGCCGAACGCCGGGCCCTCGGTGCGGATCAGGCGACCGACGTCGCGGACGTCGTGGAACAGACCCGGGCGGTCCGCCACGACGAGGAGGAGTACCGGGAGTAGCCGGGCGGGAACCGGAGGCCACCCACTGCCGCCGCGGCCCGGCCGCCCAGCCCGCCGGGCCCGGCCGATGGCCCACCCGCCGGGCCCGGCTACAGGGCCCGGCGGCGTTGCAGCCAGACGAAGGCCGCCCAGCCGGGCAGCACCGGCAGGATCAGCGTCAGCAGGCGGTACAGCGCCACCGCGGCCAGTGCGCCGCCCCGCTCCATCGACGCGGTCTGCTGGAGCAGTGTCAGCAGCATCCCGTCCACCGCGCCGGCCCCGCCCGGGGTCGGCGCCGCGCTGCCCACCGCGTTGCCCACCAGGAACACCACCGCGACCGAGGCGAAGGACGGCTCCTTGCCGATCGCCCGGGCGCAGCAGTACAGGCAGGCGATCAGGCAGATCGACACCAGCAGCTGCCCGGTGACGCCCACCGCCAGCCGGGCCGGGCTGCGCAGCAGGTCCAGCAGTCGCGGCAGCACCTCGGCGGTCAGCGGACGCAGCCGGGTCGCCAGCCACCGCCGGGCCACCGGGATCGCCGACACCACCGCCAGCAGCGCCGCGGCCCCCGCCAGCCCGCCGGCCACCGCGGGCAGCGCGTCCAGCTCGGAGCCGCCCGGCTCGAAACCCAGCAGGTAGACGAAGGCCCCCAGCTGCAGCAGGTGCAGCACCAGGCCGATCAGCGTCCCCACCCCGACGCTGGACAGCGCCTGCGCGGTGGGGATGCCGGCCTGCTGCAACAGGCGGGTGTTCAGCGCGACCCCGCCGACGCCGCCGGGCGACACCAGCTTCACGAACGACCCGGCCACCTGCGCCAGCACCGCGTTGCGGAAGTCCAGCCGCTCCGGTACGAAGCCGACGAAGCCCATGGCCGCCGCGACGTGGCTGGTCGCCGCCGCGGCCAGTGCCAGCAGCAGCCACCAGGGGTCGGCGTCCGCGAGTGCGGAGACCGGGTTGTCCTCCGTCGCGAACAGCTGCGGGATCAGCAGCCAGCCGGCCACCACCCCGCCCACGACGACCAGCAGGGTCCGTGGCCGGAGCCGTTCCAGCCGCACCGGTCGGCCGACCACCTGCGGGCGGGTGCGCAGGACCTCCGCGCGGATCTCGTCGAGCAGGCCGCCGGGGGCTGGGGCGTCGTGCGGAGGGTCCGGCTCGGTGGTGGAGGCGGTGCCGGCGGTAACAGTGCCGGCGGTAGCGGTGACGGCGGGGGAGGGGGCGTTGGGGGAGGGGGCGGCCGACCGGGGAACCACCGAGGCGGCCGGCCCGCTCTCGCTCCCGGCTGCGCCGTCGGTGCCGCCCGCCCCGCCGCCGGCCCGGGCGGGGGAGTGCTTCGCGTGCCGCTTGAGGGCACGGCGGGTGGTGTGGGTGAGGGCGATGGGCTGAAGCAGGGGGAGGGCGGCGCCGACGGGGTCCGGGCCGAGGACGGCGGTGGCCGTACGGACGGAGCGGGCGGCGCCGGCGCGGAGGGCGAGGGTGGTGAGGAGCTGGGCGAGGTCGCAGAGCAGCACGAGTTCGGTGGCGGCGATGTCGCCGTCGGCGAAGCCGACCAGGTGCACCGCGCCCGAGTCGTCGACCAGCAGGGAGGAGGGGACGAGGGCGCGGTGGGCGATCTCGCGGCGCTGGAGCAGGGCGAGCTGCTGCCAGGCGTCGGTGAGCAGCTCGTCGGTGATCTCCTCGTCGGCGAGTTCGTCGAGGGTGCGCCCGGCGATCCGCTCGTACGCGATGAGGGCCGTGTCCTGGCCGAGCCCGGCGGTGGCGGCGATGCGGCGGGTGCGGACGCCGGCCGCGAGGGCCGCGTACGTGACCAGGGCCTCGTGTTCCAGCCCGGTGCGCGGGGAGCGCAGGACGCGCGGGTCGGGGGCGGTGCGCAGGCGCAGCCGGCGCCAGGCGCGCTGGACGGCGGCGGCGGTGACGGCCTGCCGGTCGAGCAGCTGGACGTCGAGTTCGGGGCGGCCGTCGGCCTGCCGGACCCGGTAGCGGTCGGGGCCCGCCGGCTGCGCCTCGACCGGGCGCAGGCCGCTGTCGCGCAGGGTGCGCAGGATCTCGCCGGGCCGGGGGCGGGGGTCGGGGGTGCCGACCGCGTACAGCGTGCCGTGGGCGCCGGTCCAGCCGATCAGCAGCCCGAGCAGGAGCGCGGTGGGGGTGGCGTACCCGCTGGTCAGTCCGGCGAGACCGGAGAGGGTGAGGACGGTCCAGGGCAGGCGGCGTTCCCGGCTGCCGGAGGCGGTCATGAAGGCGAGCACCGGCGCGAGGTAGCCGTAGACGGGCTCGGTGTGCCCGAGTCCGCCGCCGGGCAGCGGCTGGGTGAGCGCGCTGAGCAGCGAGACCGGGGCGAGGCCGTCGGCCCAGAGGTCCAGGCCGAGGGTGGCACCGTACGCGAGGACGGCGGCGAGCAGCCCGTCGGAGACCTGCTGGACGGCGCGCCGCCGGTCCGGGCCCAGCAGCCGGCGGAGGGAGAGGCCGACCGGCAGCAGCAGGACGGCGGCGGTGGTGAGTCCGCCGGCCAGGCTCGCCAGCGGGCGTGGCACCAGCGCGGCCGCCTCGGCGACGTCGGCGGCGATGCCGCCGGTGGTGGCGCGGGCGTAGTCGGCGAGCAGCAGGCAGAGGGCGATGGTGAACAGGCCGCCGAGCATCCGGATCAGGGCGACGGGCTGCCGGACCCGGTCGGTGGCGGGCAGCGGGCGGGCCCGGAACCGGCCGGGGCCGGCCTGTTCGGGTATCCGGGCGGTGGCCGTCCCGGCGCCGCCGTCGGCCGGCACCGTGCCGCTGTCCCGCTGCGCGGGCGCACCGCCGGGGTCGCCCCCGCCGGTGTCGTCGTTCGTTCTCCCCGTCACGATCGCCACGAGTGGCATGCTCCCATGCCGCCCGTGGGTGCGGAGCGGGGATTCCCCGGCCCCGGTAGGACGTGGCCGAAGAGAGCCCCTGGGCCCGCCGGGTCGGCAGGGTGACCAGGTGGCGCGGGTTGACGTGCCGGGGCGGCCGGCGGCGTACCCGAGGAGGTCGGCGGAGACGTCCTCGGCCCCGAGCGCCGAAACGAGGACGGCGTCGGACCCGCCGCCGAGCCGTGTGCGCGGCGCCGGGTCGTCGGTGTGCCCGCCGAACCCGCGTCGTGGGCGGGGGACGGCCGGCTGCGCCGGGGCGAACTGGCTTTGCGCGGCCGGGACTTCCCGTGGCCCCGGGCGGACCGGCCACCGGCCGTCCCCCGGCGCCCCGACGGGCCGGCCCGCCCGCCGGGGCGGCAGCGTCCTGAGCAGGCGCCGCGCGCCCGACCGGCATAGCCTTCAGGCATGAGCGCCTGCGAAGACCTCGCTCTGGCCCCTCGGACCATCGAGGCCCGCCCGCCCGCCGACGGCTGCGCCGACTGCCTGGCGCAGGGCCGCCGGGACTGGGTGCACCTGCGGATCTGTCTGGACTGCGGCCACATCGGCTGCTGCGACTTCTCGCCGCAGCGGCACGCGACCGCGCACTTCCACAACACCTCCCACCCGGTGATCCGCTCCTACGAGCCGGGGGAGGACTGGCGTTGGTGCTTCGTCCACGAGGTCATGGGCTGAGGCGGTGCTCATGTGCGCCTCCCGTGCTTCCCGCAGTGGCACGGGGCCTCGACCCGGGTAAAATCCGGACATAACGCTACGCCTGTGCGGCCCCTCCGGACGGCATCCGTCCGGCCGGTGGCCGACGAAGGGAGGCCGACGATGACCAGGCGAATCCCCGGCAGCGCCGCCAGGTTCCGCCAGGGCGCCGAGGAACTGCTGGAGCGCCGGGGCATGGCGAGCCCGCCCACCCGGCTCGCCCCGAAGCCGAGCGCCGGCGCGACGTCCCACGCCGCCGCCGGAGGCGGCCTGGGCGAGGCCTTCCGCCACGGCGGGAGGGACGCGCCGGGCGCGACGATGCGCACGGCCCCGGCGATGCACGCCGAGCTCAAGGGGCACCGGCACCGAGGCGCGGAGAAGCACTCCGCCCACTGAGGCGCGGCGCACCGCGGGGCGGGCGCCCGGGGGCGCCTTCGAGCGCCCGCCCTTCTCTGACGTGCGCTCAAAGGCGTTTCCGGGGCTCCCGGAAGCGGCTGGGGGGCTCCCGGGGCCGCTGTCAGTGGCGTGCGCTACGTTCGTCCCGCTCATCAGGGCACACGCACAGGCACAGGCACACGGCAGGACGACGGGGGCGGGCGCACCATGGCCGACGTGATCACGGAGGAGCCGGTCGAGCTCCAGCTGGAGCGGTACCGCACCGAGCTGACCGGCTACTGCTACCGCATGCTCGGCTCGGTCTTCGAGGCCGAGGACGCGGTGCAGGAGACGATGGTTCGCGCCTGGCGCGGGCACCGGGGCTTCGAGGGGCGGGCCGCGCTGCGCTCCTGGCTGTACCGAATAGCCACCAACGTCTGCCTGGACGCGCTGAACGGCCGCAACAGCCGGGCCCGGCCGATGGACCTCGCGGGCCCGGTCACGGTGGCCACGGCGCACGGCACCCAGCTGCCCGAGGTGACGTGGGTCGGACCGGCGCCGGACGGCCGGGTGCTGCCCGAGTCGGGGGACCCGGCCGACGTGGCGGCCCAGCGGGAGTCGGTGAAGCTGGCCTTCGTCGCCGTGCTCCAGCGCCTCGCGCCCCGGCAGCGGGCGGTGCTGATCCTGCGCGAGGTGCTCGGCTGGAAGGCCGCGGAGGTGGCCGAACTGCTCGGCGTCACCGTGGCGTCGGTCAACAGCGCGCTCCAGCGCGCCCGGGCGGTGCTCGCCACCGACCCCTCGGCGACCCGGCCGGCCCCCGAGCTGGACGAGGACCACCGCGCGCTGCTGGACCGCTACGTCCGCGCCTTCGAGGCCTACGACATGGAGGGTCTCACCGCGCTGCTGCACGAGGACGTCACGCTCAACATGCCGCCGTTCGCGATGTGGCTGCGCGGGCAGGACGAGATCCGTGACTGGATGCTGGGCCCCGGGCACGCCTGCCGCGGTTCCCGGCTGCTCCCGGTGACGGCCAACGGCGGCCGGGCCTTCGGCCAGTACCGTCCGAGTCCGGCGGGCGGGCACGAGCCGTGGTCACTGATCGTGCTGGAGGTGTCTCAGGGGCGGATCACCACGCTCACCAACTTCCTGGACACCGACGTGCTGTTCCCGCTCTTCGGCCTCCCGCCCCGGCTGCCGGCCGAGCCCGCGGCGCCCGCCGGGGGCTCCGTGGGCCTGGTGGAGCCCGTCGCCGAGTAGCTCCGCGAGGTCCAGGGGGTCGGTCGCGCCGGGGAGCAGTGCCGAGAGGCCGCTGAACGCCAGCAGTTCGCGCAGCGGGCCGCCGGCGTTCAGCAGCACCACGGCCACCCCGTGCCGCGAGGCGGCCAGTCGCAGCCGGGCGAGCGCGTCGACGACGGCCAGGTCGGGGGCGGTGAGCGCCCCCAGGTCGCAGGTCAGTACGGGGCTTTCCGGTGTGGTCTCCATGGTGTCCATGGCGGGTAGGACCGCCGGGGCGGCTCCGACTCATCGGTCCGCCGGCGGAGCCGGGTGGCAGAGTGGGGGCGACCGAACCCACCTGCCCCCCGGAGGACCGCCGTGTCGGCCGAGCCCGTTGAGCCCCTGAAGTCCCGCGAGGAATGGCTGGCCTCCCTGCCCCGGATCTACGCGGCGGCGGGCTGCCTGCTGCGGGACGAGTCCGGCCGGATCCTGATCGTGAAGGCCGGGTACCGCGAGCACTGGCAGTTCCCGGGCGGCACGATCGACCTCGGCGAGGGCCCGGTCGAGTGCGCCGCGCGGGAGTTGGTGGAGGAGACCGGAATCGTCCGGGAGGCGGGCGAGCTGCTGGCGATCTCCTGGACCCACGCCTCGGCCGAACTCGACCACCCCGCCCAGCACTTCATGTTCGACTTCGGTACCGTCCCGGACGGCACCCCCGTGACCGTCCCGGCCGGTGAACTGGACGACTACCGCTGGGCGTCGATCGAGGACGCCCTGGTCCTGCTGGGGCCGGCCCGTTCGGCGCGGCTGCGGGCGGCGCTGGAGGCGGCGGAGGACGGCCGGGTCCGGATCGTCACCACCCACGTCTCCGGGTTCTGAGCGGAAGTGCCGCACGCCGGCCGGGAGTTCCGTCCGGCGTGCGGCGCAGCGGAGCGGGGCAGGTCGGGACGGGACGGCGTCGACCGGGGCCCGGGTCGGCGCCGACACCGGCACTTCGCCGCTCCGCACCTCACCCTTCCGGCTCGGACTCCGGGTTCCGGGCGGCGATGATGGCGGCGATCGCCTCCGAGACGAAGGCCTCCGTCTCGGACTTGTCCACCTTGAGCCCGGCCAGCACGCCCTGGCCGTTCTCCAGCTCCAGCAGCGCGAGCAGGATGTGCTCGGTGCCGACGTAGTTGTGTCCGAGCTTGAGCGCCTCCCGGAAGGTCAGCTCCACCGCCTTCTTGCCCTGGGCGTCGTACGGGATCAGCGCGGGCACCGTCTGCTCGACGGCGTCCGGCAGCGCGGCGGTGGCGGCCCGGCGGACGGCCTCCGGGGTGACGCCCTGGGCGGCGAGGGCCTTGACCGCGATGCCCTCGGGCTCGGCGAGCAGGCCGAGCAGCAGGTGCACGTCGGTGATCTCGGCGTTGCCCGCCTTCCTGGCTTCCTCCTGCGAGGCCACCACGACCTTGCGGGCCCGGGGCGTGAACCGGCTGAAGCCCTGGCTGGGGTCGAGGTCGTTGGGGGTGCCCGGGTCCTTGGGGACGAAGCGCTTCTGGGCGGCCTGCTTGCTGACGCCCATGCTGCGGCCGATGTCGGTCCAGGAGGCGCCGGAGCGGCGGGCCTGGTCGACGAAGTGGCCGATGAGGTGGTCGGCGAGGTCGCCGAGGTGGTCGGCGGCGATGACCGCGTCGGAGAGCTGGTCGAGCGCGTCGGTGTGGACCTTCTTGATCGCGGCGATCAGGTCGTCGAGGCGCAGCGGAGTGGTGTTGGGAACAACGGGATTCTCCATGCGTCAACCGTAGGTTGTCGATCCGAGGATCGTCAACCATCGGTTGACGCCAGTTGTGGGTGTGGTTTCCGGCAGCCTCAGGCGTCCGGCAGCAGCCGCTCCCGGACGGCGGCGACCCGCTCGGGCGCGACGCCCGCCGCGAGCAGGTAGTCGACCGGCTCGAACCCGTCGAGCGCGGACGCCAGGGCGGCCTCGGCGGTGGTCCCGGCCTCGGCGAGCACCGCGTCGATCCGGCGGTACGGATCCGGCAGGCCCAGCATCCCGTACAGCGGACGGATGTTGGGGGTGCTGAGCAGGTAGTCCTCGGCGATCGCGGCCCGGTCGACCCCGGCCAGGGCGAGCAGCAGCAGGGCGGCCAGGCCGGTGCGGTCACGGCCGGCGCCGCAGTGCACCACCACGCCCCCGGGGCGGGCGCCGGCGATCGCGGAGACCAGCGCGGCGGCGGCGTGCGGGCAGTGGTCCAGGTACGGGCGGAGCGCGAGCGGGGTGCCGTCCAGCCGCCCGTGGGCCTCCCACCAGCCGGGGCCGGCGAGCTCGTCCAGCGGGACGCGGATCAGCTCGACGTCGGCGGGGAGCGGGAGGAGCGGCCGGTACTCCTCGGCGTTGCGCAGGTCGACCACCGTGCGGACGCCGTGGTCGAGGAGGGCGTCCCAGCCCTCGGCGGTGAGACGGTCCAGGTTGTCCGCCCGGACGACGGCGCCGCGGGCGGTGGGCCGGCCGGAGGCGGTGGGCAGCCCGCCGAGGTCGCGGACGTTCAGGCAGCCGTCCCAGACGAGGGTGCGGTCCTCGGTGCTGCGCGGCGCGTGCGTCGTCCGGTTCATGGGGCTCCCCGTTTCCTCGACGGGGGCCCGTTACCCCCTCGTTATGAACGACTCCCGGGACATCCGGATGGTTCCTCGCTGTTCGAGCCGTCGGCACCGGCCGTTCAGGGAGCGGGAAGGCCGCGGACCCGGGGGCGGGGCCACCGGGTGCGGGGGAGGGAGGGCCGTCGGTCCGCAGCGGACCGGACGGTCAGGCGGCCGTCGGGGCCTCGGTCTCGGTGCGGACCAGCCGCTCGATCGGCTCGACCGCGATCTGGCCGAGCATCGAACCGCCCGCGATCGCGCCGATCAGGAAGACGGTGGACAGCCAGGCCATGGTCGACACCGGCAGGGTGAAGGCGCCGACCACCCGGGCCGTGCACTCGGCCAGCAGCGCGGTGCCCCAGATGCCCGAGAAGAGGCGCTCGTGGCGGCGGAAGGCCCGTGACCCGGCGGCGCGGCCCTCGACCAGCCGCTGCCAGGCGGCGGCGCGCTCCCGCCGGCCCTTGGTCATGAAGGGCATCAGCACCGGGGTCATCACCGGCCGTCCGATCAGCGCGGAGACCAGGATCGCCAGCGCCACGGTGCCGCTCAGCCCGCCGTCCTTGGCGATCATCAGCCGGGCGTCGCCGGTGACGAAGGTCAGCGCCAGGCCCGCCAGGTTGACGGCCAGCATCAGCGAGGCCCACAGGTTGAGCCGGCGCTCGGTCAGCAGGCCGAGGACGGTCCGGGCGGCGGGGAAGGCGCTGCTCCAGGCCAGCGCGGCGAACTCGCTCAGGCCGAAGGCCGAGTGCAGCAGGTAGTAGCCGGCCAGCGGGGCGACCACGTCGAGGGCGAGCGGGCGGAGCCCGGAGACCAGCGGGTCGGACGCCTCGGCGTGGGCGGCGACCGGCTCGGTGGCGGTGGTGGTGGCGCGGGCGGCGGTGACACTGACGGTCTGGCTCACGGTGGTTTCCTCCCCGGCTGGTGGCCGCGGGCCGCTGCCCGCGTCGTGCCTCCAGTCTTTCCGCCGGGCCTCCGCCGGAGCAGTGCCGTCCGTTGCGTCATCCGCGTGACAGCTGTCATGGTGCGGGCCGTGACACTAGCCCTGACCTGCGGTTTTCTGCTCCTCGGCGGATGGGGTCGCCAACCCCCGGAGCGGGCCGCTACCCCTCGACGGGGAAGGTCCACAGCTCGCGGCCCAGCGTGTCCAGGCAGCGGACGGTGCCGAAGCGCTCGTCCCCGGCGGACAGGAAGCCCCGTGCGACCCCCGCCAGGACCGTCCGGGCGACGCCGTCGCCCCGGGTCCAGGCCCCGGTCAGCACCAGGGCCTTGTCGGCCAGCTCGGCGCGCTGCACCCGGGCCACCGCGGCGGTCAGCAGTACGGCGTTGACCGCTTCCAGCTCGCCGGGCAGGAGGTAGGCCTCCCCGGTGGGGGCGCGGTCCGCTTCGGCCCGGCGCCGCAGCTCGGGCAGGCCGTAGTGGCGGACGGCGGCGACGGCGTCGTCCAGCGGAAGCTGCCAGCGCGGCCCGGGCAGCACCTCCCACCAGACGTCCTCGCCGACCGGCAGCACCTCGCCGATCCGGGCCCGCCAGGCCTCGATGCCGTAGGGGGTGCGCGGGTCGGGCCGGTGACCGGGGAGGTCCGCGAGGGTCCAGTCGGAGCGGCGGACGACGCTGAGGTCGAAGGTGAAGGACACCCGGTCGGCGGCGGGGCGCTCGGCCAGGCCGAGCAGCAGCCAGTGGGTCCCGTCCGGCAGGTTGAAGGTCCGGCGCCACCCGCGGAAGCCCAGGGCGCGCAGGGCGGGTGCGAGGTGCTCGCGCAGGCCCTTGGCGTGGAGCTCGTGGAGCTCGGGGGCGGTCGTCATCGCGGTTGTTCCTCGCTGGTCGTGCTGCTGCTGGTCGTGCTGTCCGGTGCCGTCTGCCCGGCCGGTGCCGTGCTGCTGGTCTCGTGCTGCCTCTGTCGTGACGCCCGGTGGCCCGCGCCGCCGGGGCCGTGACGTCCGGTGGCCCGTGCCGCCGGTGGTGGTTCCCCGTCGGCGCCGGTCCGTGGCGGGGAGGGCCCGAACCGGGGGGCGTACGACCGGGGCCTGCGAGGGTCGTGCGTGCGCCCTCGAAACGACCGGGTCATGGCGGCGGGCCGGGTGCGTCGGTGCCCGGTGCCCGGGTGCGTCGGCGGCCCGGACTGCTTCGCCTACCGACAACGTAGGTCGGGAGGGGCCGTTCGGGCCGTGGGCGAACGACAGCAGTCCTCGGGACCTTGGCCCCGGCCGGTCCGGTCGTTCGGCCGGGGCCGAAGTGTTCGCCCGGATGGCGCATCATGTGGCGGGTGCAGAGTGCAGAGCGCCCCGGAGCGGGCACCGACGGCGCCGTCGGCCGGTCCGGACCAGTCCCACCCGAAGGCCGGACAGCGGGCCCGGACCCCGTTCCCCCTGACCTGACCGAAGCGGTCCGGGCCGCGCAGGCCGGGGACGAGGAGGCGTTCCGGCTGCTGTTCCGGACCGTCCAGCCGGGCCTGCTGCGTTACCTGCGGGTCCTGGTCGGCGGCCGGCCGGAGGACGCGCAGGACGCCGAGGACATCGCCTCCGAGACCTGGCTGCAGATCGCCCGCGACCTGCGCGGCTTCTCCGGCGACGGGGACGGCTTCCGGGGCTGGGCCGCCACCGTCGCCCGCCACCGGGCCCTCGACCACCTGCGCGCCCGTCGCCGCCGTCCGGTCGCCGACCTGCCCTTCGACCAGCTGGTCGAGCTGGCGGGCGGGGAGGACACGGCGCGGTCGGCGCTCACCACGGTCGGCACCGCGGACGCGCTGGCCCTGATCTCCCGGCTGCCGCGCGACCAGGCCGAGGCCGTGCTGCTGCGGGTGGTCATGGGACTGGACGCGGAGAGCGCCGCCCGGGTGCTCGGCAAACGGGCGGGCAGCGTCCGGATGGCCGCCCACCGCGGTTTGCGGCGGCTGGCCAAGCTGGTCGAGCCGCTGGCGTCCGGAGGCGGTATCCCGGCGGCCCGGGGCGCCGGAGCGGCGGCGGGGGGCGGAACGACGGCCGGGGGCGGGGCCGGAACGGCGGCCGGAACCGGGACCGGAACAGCGGCTGGAACGAGCGCGGGTGAGGCCGCCGGGCGACCCGCGGGGAAAGCCGCGAAAAAAAGTTCTCCGCAGGGTGTGACAGAACGCCGGGCCGCGACGCTGAAGGACATGAGATGAGCACCAACCGATCCCGTCGGGTCGACCGTGATGCCGCCGAGCAGCTGCTCGGTGGTGCCGTGGGCGGTCCGCCGGCCGGGCAGGACGCCTCGCTCACCGGACCGGACGGCGGTCCCGGGCAGCTCGCCCGGGTGCTCGCCGCGGCCGCCGCCCCCGCGACGGCCGAGGAACTGGCCGGGGAGGAGGCCGCCCTGACCGCGTTCCGGGAGGCGCGTCTCGCGCCCGACCCGACAGTGACCCCCGTCCGGAGACGATCGATGGCAACCGCCGCGCTGGCCAGGGCCTTCAGCACGAAGGCCACTGCCGTCGTGCTCGGCGCCACCGCGCTGTGCGGGGTCGCCGTCGCCGCCGGCACCGGCAACCTGCCGTCCGCCCTGGGCGGCGGCCCGCCCGGACCGGAGCGCAGGCTCGGGGGCCAGGACACGGCCGGCGGTCCCGCGCCGGGCTCGTCCGCCGCCGACCCGTCCGTCGGCGCGGCCCCGTCCGGTGCCGTGGCGTCCGGTTCCGCCCGCCCGTCCGGCAGTGCCTCCGCCGGACCGCAGGTGGTCGTCCCGTCCGACCCCGCGACGCCCGGCACCCCCTCGGCCGAGGGCCGCGGTGGCCGTTCGGCCGTCCCGTCCGGGCTGGCCGGCCTCTGCGCCGGCTTCGCCGACCGCACGGCCAAGGGCGACCGTCCGAGCAGGGTGGCCGGCGAGCCGCTGTACGGCCCGCTGGTCCTGGCGGCCGGCGGTGCGGACCGGGTGGCGGACTACTGCCGGGCCGCGACCGGCAACCAGGACGGCGACCAGGACGGCGATCACCAGGGCGGCACCGGCCCGAACCGGGACCCGGGCCGCGGTGGCGGCGCGTCCGGCTCAGGAACCGGCTCCGGTAGCGGCGCCGGGGCGAACGCCGGATCCGGCCGGGGCAACTCCGGCGGTGGCGGGCCCGGTGGCGGCGGTGGCAACGCGAGCGGCAAGGAGAGCGGCAACGCGAGCGGCAACGCCAACGGCGGCGGCAGCGGCGAGGACAACGGCGGCGGGAGCAGACCGGGCAAGCCCGGGGTGACCGTCCCGCCCGTACCGACCGTCCCCGACGCGCAGGACGGCCGACCGAGCAGGCCCGACCGGAACGGCAACGAGCAGTAGGCCGGGAAGGCCCCCCCCAGAACTCCGGGTGGGCGGCGAGCGACTCCCCCCGGGCTCGCCGCCCACCCGGAACGGCACCACCGCAGGAACGGCACCACCGCAGGAACAGCAGGAAGCAGTACCACCCGAAGACCCCGGGTGGCCGGTCGGCTCCCCCGTGCCCACCGGCCTGTGTAGGCGAACGTGATCGTGTCACCCGCCTGGTGGGCGGTGGCCGGGTCGGCCTTCTTCGCGATGGTCAGCGCGGGGCGGGAATCGTG
>NZ_JBEZUT010000110.1:0-24855 GCF_040636595.1 Kitasatospora sp. NPDC036755 | reverse complement strand
GGTCCGACAACCGCTCACCCGCAGGCGACTTGACCTGCCCCACCCTCGCCACACCACAACCAACGAGAGCAGCAAGACAAAGTCACCGGCATTGGTCCTAGCCCGCCAGGCAGCTCGGTCCGAGCAGCTGCTTCAGGTCCCCGAACAGCGCCGGGTCCGACTTCACCCGGTGCCGGTCGAGCCGCAGCACCGTGGTCTTGTTGCGGCTCTCCAGGCGCACCCGCACCTCGGTGGTGCCGCGGTGGCTGCCCAGCACCTCGCCGAGCCTGGCCACCAGCGGCGGGGTGACCTTCCCGCTCGGGATGTTGATGATGATCGGCGCCTCGGCGTGGGCGTTCGACAGGTCGGGGACGGACAGCTCCATGCCCATCAGCCGCGGCACGTCCTCCCGCTTGTCCAGCTTGCCGCGCACGAAGACGACCGCGTCCTCGACCAGCTGCGAGGACACCAGCTGGTAGCTGGCCGGGAAGAACATGCAGTCGATCGAGCCCGCGAGGTCCTCGACGGTCGCGATGGCCCAGGCGTTGCCCTGCTTGGTCATCTTCCGCTGGAGGCCCGAGATGATGCCGCCGATGGTGACGATCGTCCCGTCCGGCCGCTCCGCGAGATCGGCCACCGCGCAGTCCGCCTTGTCGGCGAGCACGTGCTCGATGCCGTGCAGCGGGTGCGAGGAGACGTACAGGCCGAGCATCTCCCGTTCCTGGGTGAGCAGGAAGGACTTCTCCCACTCCTCCTCGGAGAAGACGACGTCCAGTCCGAAGCTCGGCTCGTCCGCGGTGGCGTCGCCGCCGAAGAGGTCGAACTGCCCCTCGGCCTCCTTGCGCTTCACGCCGACGACGTTGTCGATCATCGGCTCGAACTGCGCGCTCAGGCCCTTGCGGGTGTGCCCGAGCGAGTCGAAGGCGCCGGCCTTGATCAGCGATTCGACGGTCCGCTTGTTGCAGACCACCGACTCCACCTTGTCCAGGAAGTCGGGGAACGACGCGAACTTCCCCTTCGCCTTCCGGGTCCGGATCATCGAGTCGACCACCGGCCCGCCGACGTTGCGGATGGCGGTCAGGCCGAAGCGGACCAGGGTGTCCCCGTGCGGGGTGAAGTCCGAGTCCGACTCGTTGACGTCCGGCGGCAGCACCTGGATGCCCATCTTGCGGCACTCGTTGAGGTAGACCGCGGACTTGTCCTTGTCGTCCTTGACGGAGGTGAGCAGGCCGGACATGTACTCGGCCGGGTAGTTGGCCTTGAGGTACGCCGTCCAGTACGAGACCAGCCCGTAGCCGGCGGTGTGCGCTTTGTTGAACGCGTAGCCGGAGAAGGGGACGAGGACGTCCCACACGGCCTGGATGGCCGCGTCGGAGTAGCCGCGCTCGCGGCAGCCCTTCTGGAAGGGGACGAACTCCGCCTCCAGGATCTCCTTCTTCTTCTTGCCCATGGCCCGGCGCAGCAGGTCCGCCTGGCCGAGCGAGTAGCCGGCCAGGATCTGCGCGGCCTTCTGCACCTGCTCCTGGTAGACGATCAGGCCGTACGTCGGCCGGAGCACCTCCTCCAGGGGCTTCTCCAGCTCCGGGTGGATCGGGGTGATCTCCTGCTGGCCGTTCTTGCGCAGCGCGTAGTTCGTGTGGGAGTTGACGCCCATCGGGCCCGGACGGTACAGCGCCAGGACGGCGGAGATGTCCTCGAAGTTGTCGGGCTTCATCAGGCGCAGCAGCGAGCGCATGGGGCCGCCGTCGAGCTGGAAGACGCCGAGCGTGTCGCCGCGGGCGAGGAGTTCGTAGGTGGGCTTGTCGTCGAGCGGCAGCTTGAGCAGCTCGATCTTCTCGCCCTTGTTCTTCTCGATCGCCTTGACGGCGTCGTCCATGATCGTCAGGTTGCGCAGGCCGAGGAAGTCCATCTTGAGGAGGCCGAGGCCTTCACAAGTCGGGTAGTCGAACTGCGTGATGGTGACGCCGTCGGTGTGCCGGGTCCAGACCGGGATGTGGTCGGTCAGCGGCTCGGCGGACATGATCACGCCGGCCGCGTGCACGCCGGGCTGACGGATCAGGCCCTCGATGCCGCGCGCGGTGTCGATGACCTTCCGGACGTCCGGGTCGGTCTCGTACAGCCCGCGGATCTCGCCCGCCTCGCTGTAGCGGGGGTGCGAGGAGTCGGTGATCCCGGAGAGCGGGATGCCCTTGCCCATGACGTCCGGCGGCATCGCCTTGGTGATCCGGTCACCCATCGCGTACGGGTAGCCGAGGACTCGCGAGGAGTCCTTGATGGCGGCCTTCGCCTTGATGGTGCCGTACGTGACGATCATGGCGACCTTGTCGGATCCCCACTTCTCGGTCACGTAGCGGATCACGTCACCGCGCCGGCGCTCGTCGAAGTCGATGTCGACGTCGGGCATGGAGATGCGCTCGGGGTTGAGGAAGCGCTCGAAGATCAGGCCGTGCGGGATGGGGTCGAGGTCGGTGATGCCCATCGCGTACGCGACCAGCGAGCCGGCCGCCGAACCACGGCCGGGGCCCACCGCGATGCCCTGGCTCTTGGCCCACATGATGAAGTCGGCGACCACGAGGAAGTACGCCGGGAACCCCATCTGGATGATGGTGTCCATCTCGTACTCGGCGAGCTTCTTGTGCTCCTCGTCGTACCCGTCCGGGAAGCGCCAGTCCATCCCCTCCCAGACCTTGGACTTGAAGAAGTCCGCCTCGGACTCGAAGCCCTCCGGGATGGGGAAGCGGGGCATCAGGTTCTTGAACTTGAACATGCCCTCGGTGTCGACCCGGGAGGCGACGAGGAGCTGGCTGTTGCGGCAGCCCTCCTGCCAGGCGTCCGAGGAGTCCAGGGCGTACATCTCGGCGGCGGACTTGATGTAGTAGCCGGTGCCGTCGAAGCGGAAGCGGTCCGGGTCGGAGAGGTTCTTGCCGGTCTGGACGCAGAGCAGGAGGTCGTGCGCGCCGGCGTCGGCCTCGGTGGTGTAGTGCGAGTCGTTGGTGACGACCGGCGGGATGTTCAGCTTCTTGCTGATCTCCAACAGCCCGTCGCGGACCCGCTTCTCGATGTCGAGGCCGTGGTCCATCAGCTCCAGGAAGTAGTTCTCCTTGCCGAAGATGTCCTGGTAGTCGGCGGCGGACTTCAGCGCCTCGTCGAACTGGCCGAGGCGCAGCCTGGTCTGCACCTCGCCGGAGGGGCAGCCGGTGGTGGCCATCAGCCCCTCGGAGAGCTCGGAGATCAGCTCCTTGTCCATCCGGGGCCACTTCACGAGCCAGCCCTCGGCGTAGGAGCGCGAGGTCAGCTTGAAGAGGTTGTGCAGGCCCTCCTTGTTGCGGGCCCAGATGGTCTTGTGGGTGTACGCGCCGGACGCCGAGACGTCGTCCCGCTTCTGGTGCGGCTGGCCCCACAGGATGCGCTTGGTGTTGGAGCGGGACTCCGGGGCGACGTACGCCTCGATGCCGATGACGGGGGTGATGCCGGCGGCGGTGGCCTGCTTGTGGAACTCGGCGGCGCCGTACATGTTCCCGTGGTCGGTCATGGCCACGTGGGTCTGACCGAGGCGCTCGACCTCCTTGAACATCTGCTTCAGCCGGGCGGCACCGTCCAGCATCGAGTACTCGGTGTGGACGTGCAGATGCGCGAACGGCTGGTCGCTCAAGGCGGGGCCTCCGGAGGCTCTGGTGCTGGTCTGGTGGGCCGGCGAACGCGCAGGTCACGGGGGTCGCCCCCGGAAATGGATGTGGCCCGGAGCACCTCGCGGGGTCCGGACCATCACTCACACGTTCACGCGTCTACTCTAGCCCCCTTCGAACGGCTTCCCCGTCCTCCGGGAAGGCCTCCCGGGTCAGTTCGGCGAGTCGCGCCCCGGCGGCCGCGCGGACCTCGGGCGACTCCAGCGGGTCGTTCCCGAGGTACGCCAGCCGGGCCCTCACGTCGGGCCGGTCGGGGGCGTGCGCGGCACCGAGGAGACGGGCTCGCGCCTCGCAGTCCCACAGTGACTCGGCGTACGCCCCGGCCGTCCCGGCCGACCCGATCGCGGCCAGCGCCTCCAGGTAGTCGGCCCGCTCGTACGAGTGCGGGGTCCACAGCCAGAACCGGCGCAGCAGCGAGGCGGCGCCGGCGCCCTCGGCGCCGAAGCGGGCCAGCCCCCGGGCGAGCGCGGCCGGGCCGCACCAGGCGCGGTCCACCCAGTGCTGCTCCAGCCCCGCGACCAGCGCCGGCACGTCCGGGCCCGCGCCGTCCGGGCCCGCGCCGTCCGGGCCGTCGCCGTCCGGGCCTCCCGGAGGCACGCTCACGGCCTCCGGCTCCGGGCCACCGGACGCCAACAGCTCCAGGACGCCCGCCGCCCGCGCCCGGGTGTCCCCGTCCCCGGCCAGGAGTTCCTCCACCGGGCCGAGCGGCAGCTCCAGGTCCCGGACCAGACGGGCCAGGTACAGGTCGCGGTCGTCGGCCCGCGCGTCCCAGCGCCACTCCCGGCGGATGCAGCCGTACACGAGCCCGGCGGCGGCCGCCGGGTCCTCCGCCGCCATCAGCGCGCCCAGTCCCCGGCCGCGCTGGAGGAGGCCGGGGAGGGTGGTCGCCGGGGCGTAGCGGTCTGCGTGCATGGGCTCCATCGTGCCGCAGCCCCCGACGGGCGGGCCGCGGGGGGTCCCGCCCGTCGCTCGTTCAGGTGACGGCCCGCCGAGGTCGCTCCCCCGGCTTCCTCCGAGCACGTACAACTGTCCTGCACCTCGCCCGCACCGCGAAGGAATGACCACCATGGCGCAGCTGGAGTCCGGCCTCTACACCATCCAGGACGGCGACGCCAGGATCGGCCGAGCCCGTCACGAGGCCCTGGACCTCTCCCCCAAAGCCGTCTTCGCCAACACCGACGACCAGGACGCCGTCTGGGTCGTGGAGGCCTACCCCAACAACCGCTACCGGCTCTACGCCAAGGGCGCCCCGACGGCCGTGGAGGACCTCAAGCCCGCCGGCCCGCTGGTCTCCCTCCTCCTCGACCAGGGCGACGCCACCGAGTGGGAGCTGATCCCCGTCGACGGCGCCCCGGACGCCTACCGGATCAAGTCCCCCCACGGCTCCTCGTGGACCGTCCTCGAACCCGGCCGGCAGAGCCGGATCGAGGTCATCCCGGTCCTCGAAGGCTCCACCGCCTTCACCTTCGCGAGGATCGACGTCTGAGGGGCCGCGAGGGCTCGCCCGTCACCCGTACGGACGCACCCGGCCACGGCGGGCCGTCCGGCCCGGCGGCCGGGGCGGTGTCCCGAGTGGCGGAGCCCGGTGCGCGAGGGGATGGTGACCGGCAGAGACCCCTCACCAGAAAGGGCGATCATGCCCGAGGTCACCACCCCGTACGCGACCGGCACCCCGTGCTGGATCGATCTGATGGCCAAGGACCAGCAGGCCGCGCTGGACTTCTACCGCGACCTCCTCGGCTGGCAGGGCCAGGTCGGCGGGAAGGAGTTCGGCGGTTACGCCGTCTGCGAGCTCGACGGCAAGGCCGTGGCCGGCATCGGTTCGACGATGGCCCCCGAAGGGACACCGGAGCCGCCGACCGTCTGGACCAGCTACCTGGCCACCACCGACGCCCAGGCCACCCAGGACGCGATCGTCTCCGCCGGCGGCACCCTGCTCGCGCCGGTGATGGACGTCGGCGACCTGGGCCGGATGCTGATCGCCGCCGACCCCCAGGGCGCGGTGTTCGGCGCCTGGCAGGCCGGGCGGTTCTCCGGAGCCAGGGTCGTCAACCAGCCCGGCGCGCTGACCTGGAACGAGCTCCACACCAGCGACATCCCGGCCGCCACCGCCTTCTACGGCGAGGCGTTCGGCATCGAGATCGAGCCGCTGGACGGCGCCGACTCGTACTGGGAGCTGCGGGTCGGCGGCCGCGCGGTCGGCGGCGCGACCCTGCTCGCCAACGACCCGCCCGGCACCCCGGCCCACTGGCTGACCTACTTCTCGGTCGACGACGTCGACTCCACCGTGGACGCCCTGGTCAGGAGCGGCGGCACCGTCCTCGCCCCGCCCTTCGACATGATGGCCGGCCGGATGACCGTGGTCGCCGACCCGCAGGGCGCCCCCTTCGCGATGATCAGGCCCCAGCCCCTCTGACCCGCCCCCGCCGGCCCCACACCGCCCCGCCCGCCCGGACCCGGTCCGGGCGGGCGGCCGTACCGGCGGCAGAGCTCTCGGCCGTGCCCCCGGTTCCCGCTCCGCCGCTCCGTCGGTCGTCCGGCTCGGTCGGTCGTCCAGCTCGGTCAGTCGTCCAGCTCGGCGAGGAAGGCCAGCGTCGCCGCCCAGGCCCGCTCGGCCGCCTCCTCGTCGTAGTCCGGCAGCTCCGGGTCGGTGAACAGGTGCCCGGCGCCGCGGTAGCGGTGCACCTCCACGTCGGCCCCGGCCCGCAGCATCCGCAGGTACCAGGCGTTCAGCCAGTCCTCCGGCTCGAACGGGTCCGGCTCGGCGATGTGCAGCTGCACCGGGATCTCGGTGGTCGCGTCCTCCCGCAGGTCCGAGGTGCCGTGCAGGAGCAGCAGCCCGCGCGCCTTCTCGTCGCCCAGCGCCAGGTTCTGCGCGACCGCGCCGCCGAGCGAGAAGCCGGCGTACACCAGTCCGCCCTCGGACAGCGGGGCGGCCGCCGTCACCGCCCGCCGCAGCAGCTCGTCGCGGCCGCCGAGCTCCTCCTGGAACTCCTGCGCCTCCTCGACGGACTCGAAGGTCCGCCCGTCGAACAGGTCCGGCGTGTGGACGGAGTGCCCGGCAGCGCGCAGCCGCTCGGCGGCGGCGCGCACGGCGGGGCGCAGCCCGTAGGCGGAGTGGAAGAGGACGATCTGGGCCACGGTTCGGGTCCTTCACCAGGGAGGTCAGCTACCCACCCATGATCCCGCATGCCCCGCCGGACGCCCACGACGCGTACGGCACACCACGGCACGCGTCCACGGCACCCCGTCCACGGCACCTGGCACCCGGGCCACGGCGTCCCGTCTACGACACCACGTCCTTGCGCGCGAAGCCGCGGAACGCCAGCGCCAGCAGCACCACCGCGTACGAGAGCGACAGCGAGACGCCCTGCACCATGCCGCCCCACTCCAGCTGCGGCTGCAGGGCGTCCGCCCAGGAGTACTGCCAGTGCGCCGGCAGCCACTCCCGCAGGTCGCCCAGCGCGGTGACGGCGTCCAGCACCCCGGTGATGATCGAGGCGAACACGGCGCCGCCGACCGCGCCCAGCGGCGCGTCCGTCGCCGTGGACAGCCAGAAGGCCAGCGCGGCGATCACGATCTCGCTGAGGAAGACGAAGGCCACCGCGACGGCGATCCGGGGCAGCGCCTCCGCGGCCGGGAGGCTGACCCCGGCGGGCAGTTTGAGGTCCCCCCAGCCGTACGCCGCCGTGCCGACGGCCAGGCCGATCGCGGGCAGCATCACCACCGCCACCGCCGAGAACCCGAGCCCGACCGCGAACTTGCGGGCCAGCAGCCGGGCCCGGGGCACCGGCGCGGCCAGCAGGTAGCGCAGCGAGGACCAGCTGGCCTCGGAGGCGACGGTGTCCCCGCAGAACAGCGCGACCGGGATGACCAGCATGAAGCCGGTCCCGACGAACAGCATGGTGACCGCGAAGTTGGCCCCCGAGGCGGTGGCCAGGTCGATGAAGGTGGTCCGGTCCGGGCGGCCCGGGGTGCCGCCGATCTGGAACGCGGCCAGGATGACGAACGGCATGGCGGCCAGCACCGCGCCGATCACCAGGGTGCGGCGCCGGCGCAGCTGGCGCAGCGCCTCCACCCGCAGCGGCAGCGTCCGGCCCGCCCGGTACCCCGCGGCGTGGTCCCTCGACTCGACGCGGTCCTCCGACCCGGCGCGGTCCTTCGACCCGTGGTCCGTCGGCACGACGCTCACGCTCCACCTCCGATCAGCGACAGGAACGCGTCCTCCAGCCGGCGCTGCGGCCCGGCGCTCTCCACCGGCACCTCCAGCCGCACCAGTTCGGCCAGCAGCGCGCTGGCCGCCAGTCCGTCCAGGCGCACCAGCAGGCCGCCCTCGACGGCCTCCACCGAGCCGACCCCGGCCAGCGCGCCGACCTTCTCGACCACGGGCGCCGGGTCGTACGGCCCGGCGACGCCGATCATCAGCAGCTCGCCGGCGCCCACGATGTCCCCGACCGGGCCGGCCGTGACCAGCCGTCCGCGGTCCATCACCACGAGGTCCGTGCAGCTCTGCTCGACCTCGGACAGCAGGTGGCTGGACACGATCACGGTCCGGCCGCCGGCCGCGTACCGGATCATGACCTCGCGCATCTCGCGGATCTGCGGCGGGTCCAGCCCGTTGGTCGGCTCGTCCAGGATCAGCAGGTCCGGCATCCCGAGCATGGCCTGGGCGATCGCCAGCCGCTGCCGCATGCCCTGCGAGTACGTCCGCACCGCGCGGTCCAGCGCCTCGCCGAGTCCGGCGATGGCCAGCGCCTCGTCGAAGCGCGCGTCGGCCTCCGGCCGTCCGGTGGCCTGCCAGTACAGCCGCAGGTTGGCCCGCCCGGTGAGGTGCGGCAGGAAGCCCGCGCCCTCGACGAACGCCCCGACCCGCGACAGCACCGGCGCGCCGGGCCGCACCAGGTGGCCGAAGATCCGGATCTCCCCGGCGTCCGGCCGGATCAGCCCCATCAGCATCCGCAGCGTGGTGGTCTTGCCCGCGCCGTTCGGCCCCAGCAGCCCGAGCACCTGCCCCTGCTCCACCCGGAAGCCCAACTCCCGTACGGCGTAGCGGTCCTGGGCGCCCTTGTAGCGCTTGCTCAGCCCGCTGATCCGCAGCGGCACCGCGGCCAGCTCCGGGTCGAAGGCGGGCCCGGCGGCGGCCCGGCGGCGCCGCAGCCGCGGCACCAGCAGCAGGGCCGCGGCCACCAGCACGGCGGCCGCCGGCAGCAGCCAGGTGCGCGCGGGCAGCGGCGCCGCCTCGGTGACTAGCTCCTCGACGGTCGGCACGGTGAGTGCCCCGGCCGGCTCCACCCGGTAGGTGGCCGGCTCGACCGGCGAGGCGTACGCGAGGTCGGTGCTCGCCAGCACCAGCCGCAGCCGGTGCCCGGCCGGGAAGGTGTGGTCCACGGTCGGCAGCGCCACCGTGACGGTCTGCCCGGCGTCCGCGCCGGTGACCCTCAGCGGGGCGGCGAGCTGCTGGGGCAGCACCGTCTTGCCGTCCGGCCCGAGGTCGTACAGCTTCGCGAACAGCACCGCGTCCGGCCGGTCGGCCGTGACCCGCAGCGGCACCGTCGGCTGCCCGGTCAGGTGCAGCGGCGTGTCCAGCGGCGCCGAGTCGAAGGCGGCGTTCTGCCCGGGGAAGTCCAGCGAGAGCCCGGCGCCCAGCGAGGCCGCCTGGCTGAGCGCGCCGATGCCCGGCAGCGTCGAGATCCCGGGCGGCGCGCCGCCGGGCGGGTTGGCGAGGGTCCGCTCGCCGCCCGCCAGCCCGACGGTCCGCGAGCCGGTCCCGCCCAGTCCCGGGTAGCGGTCGGCGGTGGCCCCGCGCAGCACGGCCTGGAAGCCGGTCGAGTCCACCCCACCGGTGCGGGTGACCCGGAACGCGGCGCCGGTGTCGTCCGCCGCCCCCTTCACGTAGTGGTCGAACCAGGCCGTCACCCGGTCGTCGACCCGGGCGCTGGTGTCCGTCCCGCCGTCGTGGCCGCCGGCGAACCAGTCGACCGCCACCGGCGCGCCGTTGGCCGCCACCGCCGCGGCGATGCGGTCCCCCTGGTCAAGCGGGAACAGCGAGTCCTGCTGCCCCTGCACGACCAGCGTGGGCGCCTTCAACCGCCCGGCCACCGAGGACGGGCTGGAGCGCTCCAGCAGCGCGACGGCCTCCGGGTCGGCGTGCCCGGAGGTGGCGACCCGGTCGTACATCCGGCAGAGCTCGTCCAGGAACCGCCCGCAGCCGACCGGCCCGTCCGCCGCCGGCTTCGGTCCGCCGCCCTCCCGCGGCGCCCCTCCGGAGGGCCCGAGGTCCCCGGCCGAGCCGGTCGTGAAGAAGATCCCGGCCCACAGCTTCTTGAACACGCCGTCGACCGCGCCGGAGCCCTGGACGCCCTGCGGGAACAGCGCGTCGGCCAGGTTCCACCAGGTGATCTGGGTGGCCACCGCGTCGATCCGGGGGTCGTACGCGGAGGCCAGCAGCGAGATCGCCCCACCGTAGGAGGCGCCGGTGATGCCGACCCTCGGGTCGCCGGCCGCGTCCAGCCGCACCTCGGGCCGCTGGGCCAGCCAGTCCACCAGGTGCTTGACGTCCTCGACCTCGCGGTCCGGCGCGTTCAGCCCGATCCGGCCGCCCGAGTGCCCGAAGCCGCGCGCCGACCAGGTCAGCACCGCGTACCCCTGCCGGGCCAGCTGTTCGGCGCGCTCGCGCTCGCCCTCCTTGGAGCCGCCGAAGCCGTGCGCCAGCAGCACCGCCGGGCGCGGACCGCCGCCGTCGGTGACGAAGAAGGAGGTGTCCAGCTGGACCTGCTGGGCGCTGCCGGGCGTCTCCGGCATGCCGAGGAAGCGGTCCTCCTGATGGACCGCCCGCTCACCGCCGGACGCCACCGTCGCGGTGCCCGCCGCGGCCACCGCCACCAGGGCCACCGCCCCGGCCAGCAGCCCGCGTCCGACCGATGTTCCCCGGGCGCGCCAGCGACGCCATGCCCCACCGAACTCCATGGCCGCTGATCGTATCGGCCGTCCGGGTAGGCGTCCGATAAAGCCACCGGGCCGTCCCGTCCGTTTCGCCCCACTGCGCCCGGGTATCGTACGGCCCATGCCCTGGCCGCTGATCTCGCTGCTCGCCACCGTCGCCGCCACCCTGGCGATCGGCTGGATCGTCGACCAGGCCCTCCAGCGGATCGCCGCCCGACAGCCCTCGGCACCGGTCTGGCCGCTCCTGCGCCGCTGCCGGATCCCGCTCCAGCTCGCCGTCGTGTCGGCCCTGCTGCTCGCCGCCAGGCCGCTCCAGCGGATCTTCCACCTGAAGAGCGACGACGGCGCCCACCACCTGCTCCTGCTGCTCCTGCTCGCCTCGCTGGGCTGGCTGACCGTCCGCGTGGTGGCCGCCGTCCTGGAGGCGCTGCTCGACCGCTACGAGACCCGCGTCGGGGACCCGGCCCGGATCCAGCGGGTCCACACCCAGATCAGCATGCTGCGCCGGGTGGTCAGCGCCCTGATCGTCGTGGTCACGGTGGCCGTGATGCTGCTGACCTTCTCCGCCATGCGCACCATCGGCGCCAGCCTGCTCGCCTCGGCGGGCATCATCGGGATCGTGGCCGGCATCGCCGCCCAGAGCACCCTGGGCAACTTCTTCGCCGGCCTCCAGATCGCCTTCGGCGACACCGTCCGGATCGGCGACACCGTGGTGGTGGACGGCCAGCAAGGCACCGTCGAGGAGATCACCCTGACCTACCTGGTGGTCCGGCTCTGGGACTACCGCCGGCTGATCGTCCCGGTGTCGTACTTCGTCAACAAGCCCTTCGAGAACTGGACCCGCCGCGACCCGGGCCTGCTCGCCGCCGTCCTGCTGCACCTCGACCACAGCACCGCGGTGGACGAACTGCGCGCCACCCTGCGCGCCCGCCTCGACCGGCACCCGCTCTGGGACGGCGGCGAGTGGGCCCTCCAGGTCACCGACACCACGCCCAGCACCATCGTCGTCCGCGCCACCATGACCGCCCGCACCCCCGACGACGCCGCGCAGCTCCGCTTCGACATCCGCGAACAGCTCATCGCCCACCTGCGCGACGAGCACCCCCACGCCCTCCCGCGCCTGCGCACCACCGACACCTGAGCGGAGGACGAACGGAGCTCCCCGCACCCCGACGGGGGCACGGGGAGCTCCACGGCACGAACGCCTCCGGCGCTACGGCACTACAGCGCCCGCGTCATCGTCCGGTGCGGGATCCCGGCGTCGTCGTACACCGGCCCCTCGGCCACGTACCCCAGCCGCTCGTAGAACCCGAGCGCCTGCACCTGCGCGTGCAGCTCGACCTCGGCGCCCCCGCGCTCGGCCCCGGCGGCCTCGACCGCCCGGACGAGCAGCGCCCCGAGCCCCGTTCCGCGCGCCGCCGCGACGACCGCGAGCCGCCCGAGCAGCACCCGCCCCTCGACACCGCCGGTGAGCTCGCGCGCCTGCGCCCCGAAGATCAGCCGCGCCGTCCCCAGCGGGGCCCCGTCAGCGCCGACGGCCAGCAGGTGCACCGAGGTCGCGTCGTACTCGTCGTACTCCAGCTCCTCCGGCACGTTCTGCTCGACGACGAACACCTCGCGCCGGACGGCCCGCACGAGCTCCAGGTCCGGCTCCCCCTCGGCGACCCTGATCGCGGTGGCCGACACCTCAGCTCTCCGCCGCGATGATGTCCAGCGCCTTGCTGAGGTCCTCCGGGTACTCGCTGGAGAACTCGACCCACTGCCCGTCCGCCGGGTGCTCGAAGCCGAGCGACACCGCGTGCAGCCACTGCCGGGTCAGCCCCAGCCGCTTGGCCAGCGTCGGGTCGGCACCGTACGTCAGGTCGCCCACGCAGGGGTGCCGCAGCGCGGACATGTGGACGCGGATCTGGTGGGTGCGGCCGGTCTCCAGCTTGATCGCCAGCAGCGACGCGGCCCGGTACGCCTCGATCAGGTCGTAGTGGGTGACGGACGGCTTGCCGTCCCGGGTGACCGCCCACTTCCAGTCCGAGCTGGGGTGCCGGCCGATCGGCGCGTCCACCGTCCCGCTCATCGGGTCCGGGTGGCCCTGCACCAGCGTGTGGTACCGCTTCTCGGTGATCCGGTCGTGGAACTGCCGCTTGAGGTCGGTGTACGCGCGCTCGGACTTGGCGACCACCATCAGCCCGGAGGTGCCGACGTCCAGCCGGTGCACGATGCCCTGGCGCTCGGCGGCGCCCGACGTGGAGATCCGGTACCCGGCCGCGGCCAGTCCGCCGATCACCGTGGGGCCGGTCCAGCCCGGGCTGGGGTGCGCGGCGACGCCGACCGGCTTGTCGACCAGGACGATGTCCTCGTCGTCGTGCACGATCCGCATGCCCTCGACGTGCTCGGCGACGATCTGCACGGGGGCGGCCGGGGCCGGGATCTCGACCTCCAGCCAGGACCCGGCGGTCACCCGGTCCGACTTGCCGGCCACGGCGCCGTCGAGCGTCACCTTGCCCTCGGCGGCCAGCTCGGCGGCCTTGGTCCGGGAGAAGCCGAACATCCGGGACAGGGCGGCGTCGAGGCGCTCGCCCTCCAGGCCGTCGGGAACGGGGAGGCTGCGGATCTGCGCTGCGGTACTCACCCGTACGAGTATGCCGGAAACGCGACCCGCCCCCCGCCCGCCGGTGGCCGGGGGCTACTTCCCGGCCCGCCCCGGCTTCTCGGCCTTCTCGGCCGGCTGGTGGACGGTCCCGTCCGGGTTGCTGCCCCGGAATGAGAGCAGGACCACCAGGATCCCGCCGCAGACGATCGCCGAGTCGGCGAGGTTGAAGACCGCGAAGTGCTGGACGGAGATGAAGTCCACCACGTGTCCGCGGAAGACGCCGGGCGCGCGGAACAGCCGGTCGGTGAGGTTGCCGAGCGCCCCGCCGAGCAGCAGCCCGAGCGCGATCGCCCACGGCAGGCTGTACAGCCGGCGGGCGATCCGCCAGATCACCACGATGACGGCGGAGGCGATCATCGTGAAGACGACGGTCAGCGCCTGCCCCATCCCGAAGGCCGCGCCCGAGTTGCGGATCACCTGGAAGGTGACCACGTCGCCGATCACCTTGATCGCCGCGTGGTTCTCCAGCCGGGCGACCACCAGCAGTTTGCTGCCGAGGTCGATCAGGAGTGCGAGCACCGCGACGACCAGCAGCACGCCGATCCGGCGCGGGCCCTTGGGCTTCTCGGCCGTCTCGGCGTCCACGGACGCCCCGGTCGGCTCGGCCACGGGCACCTCCACGGCATCGGCGGGGGGCGGGACGGCGTCGTCCCGGGTCTGGGGGGAACCTTGCGTGCTGATGATCCGCTCCGCTGCCGATGGAGCTCCCCCGGTCCGCAGGAGGGGGAGGGTGGTGAGCCGGTGACGGCCTGCCCGCGTTCTTCACGAACGCGTCAGACGACGTTACTCAGGCGACGTTACGGGGTCGAGCGTACGGCAAGCCCGACCCCCCTCGTCGCTCCGGTCGCCCGGTTCAACGGCGTTCCTGCTTGGCCTTGCACTGCACGCAGAGCGTCGCCCGGGGGAAGGCCTGCATCCGGGCCTTTCCGATGGCCTGTCCGCAGGACTCGCAGGTGCCGAAGCCGACGCCCTCCAGCCGTTCCAGGGCCCGCTCGGTCTGGGCCAGGCTGTCCCGCGCGTTGTTGGCGAGCGCCAGCTCGCTCTCCCGCGAGATGTTCTTCGTACCGGCGTCCACCTGGTCGTCGCCGGCTCCGTCGTTGGAGTCGCGCATCAGCCCGGAGATGGCCGCCTCGGCGGCGCCGATCTCGCCGCGGAGCCGGTCCAGATCTCCGATCAGCTCGTGGTGCAGCTCGTGGACCTCCTCGGTGGTCCACGGGTCCTCGCCGGGCCGGACCGGCAGCGTGGCCGGGTCGACGGACTCGGCGCCGCGCGGTGCGGTGACGGTGTCGGTGCTCGTGCTCGAGTTCGGTGCGGTAGTGGTCACGGTCCCCTCCCCTGGGTCGACCGCCACGGCCTTGCGTGCCCGCTTGGTGGCGGTACCCGCGCCGGTTCCCTTCTCAGCCATGGCTTTCGACCCCATCTACGAACGAATCGAGCCGCCGGTTCCCGGCGGCTTCCAGTGCCGGAACGATAATCCCGATCAAAACCGGTCACAACATGACATACCGACGCCCCATAACGATCCCACCCAGGCAGCCGCCCCAACCGTCACGCCCCATGCGCTCATGGATTTGTGCCCAGATCGACTCCGGCTAATCTCCACCGTCGAACACCTCCGGAGCTCCCCCGGAACGCCCCGGACCACCGGGGGAGGCGGTCGGGGCGAAACGGTTTGGACAAACCGACTCGCCCGGCCGATACACTGGGCCTGCGAGGCGCAGATGGGACGAGTACCGACGTACGCAGCCACCAGCGACCCGGGGACGGTGCGAGCCCGGGGGTGTGCACGGCGGGAAGATCACCCCGGAGTCGCCGGAAGAACGGCCGCCACCACCACGGCGTCCCACTAGACCCGGCAGCAAACCCCAAACAAGAGGGCCGTGAACGCAGCACCACGGCCAAGGAGGGTGGTACCGCGGGCCGGCGAACGCCGTCTCGTCCCTCCGGAGGATCCAGTCCCAGCATCCGCCGGAGGTAGACGCCGCGATGGCCAGCTCCTACAACCCCGTCCCCGCGCAGGTGGATCTGCCTGCCCTTGAGCACCAGATCCTTTCCTTCTGGCAGGACGACAAGATCTTCCAGCGCAGTCTGGAGCAGTCCGAGGGCCGCCCCGAGTGGGTGTTCTACGAGGGCCCGCCCACCGCCAACGGCATGCCCGGCGCGCACCACATCGAGGCCCGCGTCTTCAAGGACGTCTTCCCGCGCTTCCGGACCATGAAGGGCTACCACGTCGCCCGCAAGGCCGGCTGGGACTGTCACGGCCTGCCGGTCGAGCTCGCCGTCGAGAAGGAGCTGGGCTTCTCCGGCAAGCAGGACATCGAGGCGTACGGCATCGCCGAGTTCAACGCCAAGTGCCGCGAGTCGGTGACCCGCCACACCGACGCCTTCGCCGAGCTGACCACCCGCATGGGGTACTGGGTCGACCTCGACGAGGCCTACCGGACGATGGACCCGTCGTACGTCCAGTCCGTCTGGTGGTCGCTCAAGCAGATCTTCGACAAGGGCCTGCTGGTGCAGGACCACCGGGTCGCCCCCTGGTGCCCGCGCTGCGGCACCGGCCTCTCGGACCACGAGCTGGCCCAGGGCTACGAGACCGTGGTCGACCCGTCGGTCTTCGTCCGCTTCCCGCTGACCAGCGGCCCGCTGGCCGGCCAGGCCGCCCTGCTGGTCTGGACCACCACCCCGTGGACCCTGGTCTCCAACACCGCCGCCGCCGTCCACCCGGACGTCACCTACGTGGTGGCCACCGACGGCGACGAGAAGCTCGTCGTCGCCGAGCCGCTGGTCGCCAAGGCGCTCGGCGAGGGCTGGGAGACCACCGGCGAGTCCTTCACCGGCGCCGAGATGGAGCGCTGGGCCTACCGCCGCCCCTTCGACCTGGTCGAGATCGAGAACGCCCACTACGTCCTCAACGCCGACTACGTCACCACCGAGGACGGCACCGGCATCGTCCACCAGTCCCCCGCCTTCGGCGCGGACGACCTCGCGACCTGCCGCAAGTACGGCCTGCCGGTGGTCAACCCGGTGCTCGGCGACGGCACCTTCGCCCCCGAGGTCCCGCTGGTCGGCGGCCAGTTCTTCAAGAAGGCCGACGAGGCCCTGGTCGCGGACCTCAAGGAGCGCGGCCTGCTCTTCCGCCACCTGCCGTACGAGCACAGCTACCCGCACTGCTGGCGCTGCCACACCGCGCTGCTCTACTACGCGCAGCCGTCCTGGTACATCCGGACCACCGCCGTCAAGGACGCGATGATCCGTGAGAACGAGGCCACCAACTGGTACCCGGACACCGTCAAGCACGGCCGCTTCGGCGACTGGCTGAACAACAACATCGACTGGGCGCTCAGCCGCAACCGCTACTGGGGCACCCCGCTGCCGATCTGGCGCTGCGAGGAGGGCCACCTCACCTGCGTCGGCTCGCTGGCCGAGCTGTCCGAGCTCACCGGCACCGACCAGAGCGGCCTCGACCCGCACCGCCCGTACATCGACGCGGTGACCTTCGCCTGCCGCGACTGCGGCGGCACCGCCACCCGCGTGCCCGAGGTCATCGACGCCTGGTACGACTCGGGCTCGATGCCCTTCGCCCAGTACGGCTACCCGTACCGGAACAAGGAGCTGTTCGAGAAGCGCTACCCGGCGCAGTTCATCTCCGAGGCGATCGACCAGACCCGCGGCTGGTTCTACACGCTGATGGCGGTCGGCACCCTGGTGTTCGACAAGAACAGCTACGAGAACGTCGTCTGCCTGGGCCACATCCTGGCCGAGGACGGCCGCAAGATGTCCAAGCACCTGGGCAACATCCTCCAGCCGATCCCGCTGATGGACCAGCACGGCGCCGACGCCGTCCGCTGGTTCATGGCGGCCGGCGGTTCGCCCTGGTCGGCCCGCCGGGTCGGCCACGGCACCATCCAGGAGGTGGTCCGCAAGACCCTCCTCACCTACTGGAACACCGTCGCCTTCCAGGCCCTGTACGCCCGCACCTCGAACTGGGCGCCCTCCGCGAACGACCCGGCCCCGGCCGACCGTCCGCAGCTGGACCGCTGGGTGCTCTCCGAGCTGAACACCCTGGTCCGCGAGGTCGACGCCGCCTACGAGGCGTACGACACCCAGCGCGCCGGCAAGCTGCTGTCGGGCTTCGTCGACGACCTCTCCAACTGGTACGTCCGCCGCGGCCGCCGCCGCTTCTGGCAGGGCGACGCCGCCGCGCTCGCCACCCTGCACGAGGCGCTGGAGACCGTCACCCGCCTGATGGCGCCGCTCACCCCGTTCATCACCGAGCGGGTCTGGCAGGACCTGGTCGTCCCGGTCGTCCCGCAGGCCCCGGCCTCGGTGCACCTGGCCACCTGGCCGGAGGCCGACGAGTCGCTGATCGACACCGAGCTCTCCCGGCACATGGCGCTGGTCCGCCGCCTGGTCGAGCTCGGCCGGGCCACCCGCGCCGAGTCCGGCGTGAAGACCCGTCAGCCGCTCTCTCGCGCCCTGGTCGCCGCCCAGGGCTGGGAGGAGCTGCCCGCCGACCTGCGCGCGCAGATCGCCGAGGAGCTCAACGTCTCCACCCTGGAGTCCCTCGCGGAGGTCGGCGGCTCGCTGGTCGACACCAGCGCCAAGGCCAACTTCCGCGCGCTGGGCAAGCGTTTCGGCAAGGGCGTCCAGGACGTCGCCAAGGCGGTCGCCGCCACCGACGCCGCCCGCCTGGCCGCCGAACTGCGCGCGACCGGCGAGACCTCGGTCGACCTCAACGGCGAGACGATCACCCTCTCCCCCGACGAGGTGATCATCACCGAAACCCCGCGCGAGGGCTGGGCCGTCGCCAACGAGTCCGGCGCCACCGTCGCCCTCGACCTGGCCATCACCCCGGAGCTCAAGCGCCTCGGCATCGCCCGCGACGCCATCCGCCAGATCCAGGAGGCCCGCAAGAACTCCGGCCTCGACGTCGCCGACCGCATCGTCCTGCGCTGGCGCGCCACCTCCGAGGAGACCGCCGAGGCCATCGCCGAACACGGCCCCCTCGTCGCCGAAGAGGTCCTCGCCACCGACTTCGCCGCCGGCGCCGCCGACTGGGAGTCCGAGTCCTTCACCGACGACTCCCTCGGCCTCGCCTTCCAGCTCCGCAAGGCCTGACCCCGCACCACCCCGAACCGCCGCCCGGCCCCCGCCGGGCGGCGGTTCCGTCTCTCCCCACCCACCCGTCACGCCCTCTCCCCCGCCTGCCTCCCACCTCCGGAGCCACCCCTCCTCCCGCCCCCTCCCGCCCTCCTCCCGCCCTTCTCCCTCCCCACCCGCGCGGCACGCCCCCACCCTCCCCACCCCATCCCGCCCCCTCCTCCTCCCCCGCGAGAGGGACGCGCTGCGGGAGGGGGCGGCGCAGGGGGTGGGTGCGGAGAGGGGCGTGACGGGTGATTTTCAGACTGCCCCCGCCGTCGGGCGCCCCACTCGCCCCACGGCAGTCTGAAAATCATCCAGCCCCCGCAGCACCCACCCCCGGAGCCGCCCCCGGCCCCCCACCCTCCCGAGAGCCCCCCTCCCCCGCCGACCCCCGCAGGGCCCGCTCCAAGTCCCGCAACGCCTGCCCCACCAACCGCGTCCCCGCCCGCACCACATCCCGCTGCACCCCCGGCGGCGCCGACGCCAACCCCTCCTCCAGCCAGGCCTGCGCGTCCCGCACCGCACCGAACTCCACCGGCTGCCCGGTCAGCATCGCCGCCGCCGCGAGCGCCGTGGCCAGCCGCAGTTCCTCCGCGTACGCCGCCGTCCCCGGGACGGGCTCCGCGTCCCCCGCCGGCAGGTGTGCCTCCAGCAGCACCGCCGCCCGCCCGAGGGCCCCGACGGCCGCCCGGGCCCGGTCGATCTGGCGCCGGCTGACCCCGGCCAGCCCGGACTCGTGCCGCCCCGGTTCCGCGTCGGCCCGCTGCATCGCCTGGATCAGCTCGGAGCGGGCCTCCCGCGAGTCGAGCAGCGCGCTCCGCACCACCCGTCCGCGCGGCGCCGACGGCACCTCGTAGCAGGCGATCACCGCTCCCGCGTACCGTCCGGCCGCCGCCAGCCATTCGGCGAGCCGTTCGCCGAGCCGGGCCGTCTGCCAGGTCGGGAACAGCGCGTACGTGACGAGCGCGATCGATCCGCCGAGCAGTGTGAGCCCGACCCGTTCGAAGGCCGTCACCAGCGGGTTGCCCTCCTGCAGTCCGAGCAGGAACACCACGTACGTGGAGATCCCGACGGTGGTGAGCGCGTACCCGGTCCGAAAGGCCAGGTAGGACCCGCCGATGCAGACCACGGCGAGTGCGGCGAGCACCCACTCCCCGGGGTGGGCGAGCTGCACCACGAGCGTCGAGACGGCGACCCCGACGACCGTTCCGGCGAGCCGGGCGACGCCCCGGCTGTAGGTCTGCGCGAAGTCCGGCCGCATCACCATCGCGGCGGTCATCGGCGCCCAGTAGCCGTGGTGGAACCCGACCAGCCGGGCCAGCAGGTAGGCGACGGTGACCACCCCGGCGAGCCGGACGGCGTGCTGGAAGATCGCCGAGCGCGGGTGCAGCTGCCGCCGGACGGCCCGCGCCGCGACCGGCAGCATCCGGGCGATGGTCGGCTTGTGCAGCGATCCGCCGGCGCCGACGACGGGCGTGGTGATGGTGTCCTCGTCGTTGCGGTCCAGGGTGTCGGCGGCCTTGCGCAGCAGCCCGCCGAGCCGCCGGGCGGAGCGCCGGGCCGCGCCCTGGAGCCGCGGTCCCTCGTCCGAGCCGACCAGGGTGAGCGAGGGCGCGGAGCGGGGGAGCCGGACGGGGTCGCCGCTGCGGACGGCCCGGGCGAGGGCGTCCATGACCTCGGCGGCGGCGGCCAGCACCTCCCGTGCCCGGTCCCGTTCGGGCCCTTCCTCGGGGGCGCCCACCTTGGGGTCGGCGAGTGCGGCGAGGGTGGGCCGGATGCGTTCGGCGATGCCGCGCAGGCCGCGCAGTTCGGGTGGCCGGTGGCGGTCCTGCCAGGGGGTGAGGGTGGCCGCGTGGCGGGCCGTCATGAACGGTTCCGGGTCCACGTGCGCGGTCGGGTCCTGACGCAACCGCCGCGCGTAGTCGGCGAGTTCGGCGTACGTGTCGGCGAGCGCCTCCCGTTGGGCGGTCCAACTGCCGATCGGCCAGACGGTGATGACGGTGGCCTGGACGACCCCGCCGAGCGCGGCGACCAGCCCGTGGCCGAGCGCGGTGGCCGTGCTGACCGGGAGCTGCACGACGATCAGCATCACCGAGACGGTGTTGGTGGCGACGACTCCGGCGGTGGGCCCGATCGCCCAGGCCAGCCCGGCGCCGAAGGCCCACACGGCGAGCAGCACCGGGAACAGCCCGGGGACGCCGGCGGCCAGGTAGCCGAGGAAGGTGCTGATGCCGAGTCCGGCGCCGGCCGCGACGGCGAGGCTGGCCCGGGGCCGGAAGCTGCGCTGGAAGGTGGCCGAGCCGGCGATGAACGCGCCCATCGCGGCCGAGGTGGCGAGCGCGACCCCGCCGAGCGCGAGGGTCGGGAAGAGCACCAGTGCCACCGCGACCGCCCCGCGCACCGCCCGCTTGGGGTCGGTGAGCGCCCGGTCCAGGGTGAGCCCGGTCCGCGCGGTGTCACGAAGTGCGGCGAACCAGGACATAGCGACATCCTAGGGGGCGGACCTCCGGCGGATCCGACTCAGCCGCGCCGCGACCCACAACAGTGCCCCGGTCGGCAGGAACACCGCGTCCGCCGCGATCATCGCGAGTGAGAAGACCGGCAGCCCGAGCACCACCGCGATCCCCGCGTGTTCCAGCATCATGACGGCCAGCAGGACGTTCTTGACCCGCCGGTTGAGCAGCGTGAACGGGAACGCCACCTGGAGGAGCACGGTGCCGTACGAGATCAGGAAGACCGGCAGCAGTGCCGAGCCGACCAGGGCGGACAGCCCCGGCCAGGGGGTGAAGTAGTCCAGGTGCAGCGGGTAGTACAGCGCGGTGCCGTCCTGCCAGCGCGAGCCCTGCACCTTGTACCAGCCGGCCGTGGCGTAGATCAGCACCACCTCGGCGGCGATCACCAGCATCGCGCAGTTGTGCACCATGTTGGCCAGCGCGTCGAGCACCGCCCGCGGCTCGCCGTCCGGCCGCAGCCGGCCGAGCACCCACCAGAGCCCGGCCACCGCCCAGAGCCCCCAGAACAGCGGTGACCAGCCGAGGTACGGGAAGGACCGGTCGGTCCAGGTCAGGTCGTCGCCCGCGAACCCGCCGAACTGACAGGCCGCCAGGGCGGTGCCGAGCAGCGCCCAGAGCACCGCCCCGGTCCGTCCCGCCCGGGGCCGGCGCGCGTCCAGCGACCAGACCTCGGCGCAGCGGGTGAAGACCAGGTAGACCGCCATCAGGTGGACGACGTTGTCGCCGCCGTCGCCGAGGAAGACGTCGCGGTTCTGCAGGGACAGCACGGTGACCAGGAACAGCACCGTGCTCGCCCTGGTCCGCCAGCCCAGCAGCACGGCCAGCGCCGCCAGCACCGCCAGGTGGTAGACCAGTTCGAACCAGAGCCGTCCGCCGAACCAGGGCAGCACGGTGAACGCCCCGTTGTCGGCCAGCAGCCGCTCGGCCAGTTCCATCGACCAGGGGGAGCGGTCGCCGTACAGCACCCGCCGGTGCGGCCACTCGCGCAGCAGGTGGGCCAGCCAGACCAGCCCGAAGCCGATCCGCACCACCGCGGCCTGGTGGCGGCCGAGCGCCCGCCCGGTGAGGGCCTCCGCCGCCCGGCCGAGCGGCGAGCGCGGCCCGCCCGTCTCCCGGACGGCCCCGGGCTGTCGCGGCAGCCGGTCGGCGGGCAGCGCCCCGTCCGTCGGGCCGGCCGGCGCCGTCGTCCCGTTCATCCGAGCAGCCCCCGGTAGTCCTCGTCGGTGACCCGCCACCACGGCAGTTCCCGCACCCGGGGCGCCGGCGGCGCGGGCTCGCCGCTCCAGGACGGCGGCGGGACGGTGGCCGCGGTCGAACGGAACTGGATCTCCACGATCCGCTCGCCTTCCGCCTCCCGGCCGATCCGCTGCAGGGCGATCCGTTCGAGGTACTGCTCGGCGAGCCCGGCGCGCGGGGAGGTCCGGGTCTCGTCCTGCGGGTTGTGCGAGCCGTCGTAGAAGTCCCAGGCCCGGCGCAGCAGGTTCTGCTCGACGTGGCTGGGGGCCGGGTTGCCCCGTATCGCGGCGACGTCCTGGGCGGTCAGCCCGATCCAGTCGTGGGTGCGGGTCGTCCCGTCGGACGCGGCGGTGCGGACCCTGGCGTCCACGCCGACGTTCTGCTGGAGCGGGTTGGGTGCGAACAGCTTCCAGTTCTGCTCGAACTCCGGGTACACCACGCCGTCGATCTCGTCCCGGTACTGCCGGGACACCGAGTTGGCGGGGGAGACGTGCAGGAAGACCGCGGCGAGGAACAGCCCGGTGCCGCCGGCCAGCACCGCCCCGGCGAAGCCGAGGACCAGCTGTGCGGGCCTGGACCAGGCCCGCCCCGCGGCCGGCCGGTCCGTCGTCTCGGTCATGGCATCCCCAGCCCGGTCGGCGGGCGCCGCCGGCCCGCTGCCGGCGTGCTCGCGCGCGCCCATCCTGCCCTAAGGCGTGGGCGCGGACCGTCAGAGGACGAAGGCCTCCTGGCCGGTGCTGCTCACCATCGGACGGCCCGCGCCCTGCCAGGCGTACATCCCGCCGTCCACGTTCACGGCTTCCCGGCCCTGCTGCACCAGGTACTGGACGACCTGCGCGGAGCGGCCGCCGACCCGGCAGAGCACGTACAGCTTCTCGTCCGGCAGTTCGCCGAGACGGGCGATCACCTCGCCGATCGGGATGTGCAGCGCGCCGTCCACGTGGCCGGCGTCCCACTCGTCCTGCTCGCGCACGTCCAGCAGGGCGGCGTCGGCGGGCACGGCGGCGGCGTCGGCGGAGGGGATCTGCGGGAACATCGTGTGGCTCTCCTGGGATTCGCTGGGGTCGGTGTCATTGTCGCCCACCGGCGACGTTCCGTGGTCGTCGGAGGACGGGCCGGCCGCCGGGGCGGGGTCGCCGAGCAGCCGCTCCAGCTCGGACTGCTGCGCGGCGGCCTTGGCCAGCAGTTCCTCGGCGAGCTGTTCCAGCAGCCGGTCCGGGTCCTGCGGGGCGAGGGCGAGCAGCCGGCCCATCGGGGTCTGCTCCAGCCGGACCTGCTCGGCGGCGGTCTCGGCGATCTTGGCGGTCAGCCAGTCCAGCCGGCGGCGCAGCCAGTCCGCGCGGTCGGGGGCGTCGACGGCGGGCGCGGCCTCCGGCGCGGTGGACCACTCGGCGGCCAGGGCCCCCAGGGCGGACGCGTCCCCGTAGGCGTAGGCCTCGTTGACCCGGACCAGGAAGGCGGCCCGGCGCTGTTGTTCGGACGGGTCGGTGGTCAGGTCGGGGTGGGCGCGGCGGACCAGCTCGCGGTAGATCCGCTGGGCCTCCTTGCCGGGCCGCACCCGCGCCGGCGCGGCGGGCGGCGGCGGGGCCGGCTCGCCGTCCTGGCCGGACTGCTCCCGCACCGAGTCGAACAGCGCGTCCAGGTCGGGCAGTTCCTCGACCTGCCGGCGCGCCTCGGCGGCCCGGCGCAGGTCCTCCGGCCGGCCGGTGCGGGCCGCGACGGCCTCGGCGACGAGCGCGTCCAGCTCGTCCAGCCGGGCGTAGAGCGGGCCGAGCAGCTGGTGGTGGATCAGCGCGAAGTTGTCGATCTCGACCCGCAGCGTCTGCACGTCCACGTCCATGCTGAGCCAGGCCAGCTCGGCGGCGGCGACCCGCTCCTCCAGTGCCTGCTGCTCCGGGTCCGTCCAGCGGGCGGGGCTCTGCGCGCTCACTTCTCGCCTCTGTCTCGTCCGGCCGGCCGGGGTCCTGCGGGCCACCCGTACGGACGGTCCGGCCTGCCACCCTACCGCCGTGATCGCGGGCCCCGTCCGGATGAACCGGGGGTACGGACCGGCGCGCGGCACGCGACACGCAACCGATCCTGAGGAATCTCCCCGTTTCGGTGTCGGGTCCGGCCCGGTCCGTGCTTCGCTGGTATCCGCACAGCGTGTCTTCCTCCGGAGAGACGGCCGCCCCCGGGCGCGGCGGCCAGGCGGGAGCAGAGCGGATCCATGGTGGCCGAGTCCAACTCCACACCGCGGCCGGCGGGTGACGGTACCGCGCCGGGCGACCACCCCACGGGTGTGGCCGCCCTGGTCCGGCTCGCCCCCGTCCTGGTCGACCGGTCCGGCCGGATCGCGCAGTGGGGGCGGGCCGCCGAGGAGCTCTTCGGCCACCGCGCCGAGGTCGCCCACGACCGCCCGGCCTCCGGTCTGCTGCCGGCCCTGGAGTCCCGGGTGCTCGAACGCTGCTCCGTCCGCCGCCCCTGCGACGCGTTCGACACCCTCGCCGAGCGGACGGCCGACGGCCGCCCCTGGATCGGCCGGCTGACCGTCACCGACCGCGAGGAGCACCAGCGCGACGTCCTCTGGTGGGCCTACCCGCTGCCCGGCCCGGCCGGCGGCCTGCTGGCGCTGGCCCAGCTGATGCCGTCGGCCCTGCGGATCGCGTCCACGACGGGGTTGAGGCTGTCCCCGACGACGCCGTAGACCCGCTCCACCCCGGCCTGCCGG
>NZ_JBEZUT010000109.1:0-25050 GCF_040636595.1 Kitasatospora sp. NPDC036755 | reverse complement strand
GGTGCTCGGCCCGCTGCTGGAGTCCCGCGCGCCGGTCGCCCTGGTCGCCCCGCCGGGGCTCGGGGCCGCCGCCTTCGCGATCGCCCGGCTGGGGACGCCGGCTCACCCGCCGGTGGTGGTGCTGCTCGACGGGGACGGCGACCTGGCGGCGGTGGCGGGCCTGCTGGCGGGGCTGCCGTCACGTCGGTGAGGCCTGCGGAGGCCTGCGGAGGCGGTCGGAAGCCCGCGGAGGCCGTCGGAGGCCTTCGACGGCCTTCGACGGCCTAGAGTGGCCGCCGTGGCCCGCTTCGTCCTGATCCGCCGAACCCCGCTGCCTCCCGCCGAGTGCTGGGAGCGGCTGACGGCCTGGCCCCGGCACGGCGACCGGGTGCCGTTCACCCGGGTCTCCGTCGTCCGCGGCACCGGCCGGGAGGCGGGCGGCGTCGTGCTGGCCCGCACGGCCCTCGGGCCGCTCCGCTTCGACGACCCGATGGAGATCGCCGAGCTGGTCGCCCCCGGCCCCGGCCGGGACGGGCGGTGCCTGCTGGTCAAGCGCGGCGACCCGGTGCACGGCCGCGCCGAACTGCGGGTCCGGGCGGCGGCGGACGGCGGCAGTGCGGCGCTCTGGACGGAGGAGCTGACGGTCGTCGGCCTGCCCCGACTGTTCGACCCCGCGCTCGCTCAGGCGGGGCGCCTGGTCTTCGGCCGGGTACTGGACCACCTGCTGACGGCGTAGCGGCACGGGCGGGCGGGCCCCGGGTCCACTGCCGACCGGCCCGGATCGGGCACGCCCGACCTGCCGAGGCGACCCCACCCCCGGCGAAGGGGTCGGGGCCGCGTCAGCGGGTGGTTCGGCGAGGGCCTCGGCGAGGGCTTCGGCAGGGACTTCGGCAGGGGCTTCAGCGGGTGATGATGTCGAGGCCCGCGACCACCCCGGCACTCGGGGAGACGTTTCCGGCGAGGTGGAAGGTGCGGCCGTCAGGGCCGAGCACCAGGTTGTGGGTGAGCCCGACGCTCGGCGGATAGACGCTCTCGGCGGGGACGAGGGCCCCGGCCTCGGTGTCGTAGGCGAGGATCACGCTGGAGTAGTAGGGGCCCTGGGGGTAGGGCGCGCCCGGCCCCATGACGCCGGAACTCTGGCTGACCACGTACACCCGGTGCCCGTCCGGGCTGACCACCGGGGACCGGAGGTCTCCGTGGCCCGGCGCGAAGTGGAAGCCCGAGGTGACGGTGTCCGTCGCCGTGTCGACGGTGTAGTCGGACGCGGAGTTGCCGAAGCCGTACAGCGTGCCGCCGTCGGGGCTGAGGACCGCGCTGCCGGAGGCCCCGTGGCCGTCGGTGAAGGTCCGGACGACGGTGAGCGCGGTGGGGGTGACGCCCAGGTGGACCAGGCCGGCCGAGGTGGTGACGTAGGCGTCCGCGCCGTCGGGGCGCAGGACGATCGAGCCGACGCCGTCGCCGGGGAGCTCGATCGTCGCGGTGAACGCCCCGGTGGCGGTGGAGTACGCGAGGACCCGGCCCGGCCGGGCGCCGAAGCGCTGCCGCGGTCCGGCCTGGGCGAGGTAGACGCCGGCGCCGTCCGGGGCGACCGCGAGGGAGCCGACGACGCCCTCCAGGTAGCCGTCGGGGCGCGGCTGGGCCGGGAGCGGGACGTCGGCGAGGACGGTACCGGCGGCGGTGTCGACGGTGACCAGCCGCGCGGAGCCGACGACCGCGTACAGCCGGGTGCCGTCCGGGCCGAGGGCCAGCGAGTTGACGTAGGTCCCAGGAGTGGTGGACAGGGTGAGTGCGGTGGTGACCGTGCCGGTCGCGGTGTCGACGACCTTGAGCACGGTCGTGCGGGCACCGTCGTCGTCGATGACCCCGACGTAGGCCTTGGCGCCGTCGGGGCTGACGGCGACGACCGGGGCCGTCCACCCGACCGCGAGCGACCGGGCGGTGCCGGCCGTCAGGGCCGCCACGTCGGCCGCGCCGGGCACCGGCAGCGCCGCGGTGGCGGCCCCGGGTACGAGCGCCAGCAGCAGTCCGGCCGTCGCCACCGTTCCCAGCCAACGGGCCCCGCTCATGAGCGATTTCACGCATTCCTCCCTTTCGCCACACAACGCGTTCGCATCGGCGGGCGCCAGCGTACGGGGCGGCCGGGGAGCGTCCCCGGGCCTCGGCGGACGGGTGCGACGAACGCCGACCCGCCGTGGACACCCCGGTGCCCTCCCCTACGGCACATGACGGAGCCCGCCACGCACCGGCCACTACGCCACGGGCGGGTCAGTCCTCACCGTGGTCGCCGTAGCGGCGCCGCCACTCCCGGGCACGGGCGTTGTGCCACTGCACGCCCTCCACCGCCTCGTGCTCGGAGAGGCCGCTCAGGCGGGCGACCACGCTCAGCGGCACGGGCTCGTCGCAGTCGGCGAGGGTCCGGCAGACCTTCGCGGCTCACTGCTCCTCGGGGACGAAGGGGCGGCGGCGGTAGTCCGCGACCAGAGCGGCCAGGTGGTCCGCGCAGCAGGCGAGGACGACCCGTCTCCCGTCCAGTTCGGGTTCGGCGGAATGCAGGACGGACGAGTCCGGTACCAGGGCGCCGAGAAGCTCGGCCCGGGCGACGGCCCGACCGCAGTGGTCGCACAGGTCCAGGGTTTCCGCGTCGTCGGCAGGGCCGCCGGCCGGGGGTCCGATGTCCTCCATGGCGCGCGCCTACCCCGCGAAGCCGAGGCCAACCCGGGGCCCCGCAGGCCCGCCGGTCAGCGGCCGCCTCGGCCGCCCTGCCGCCCTGCCGCCCTGCCGCCGGTCAGCGGTCGCCGGAGGTCGGGGAGCGGTCCAGGTACTGCCGGCGGACGTAGTCGCGCCCGTCCTCGCGCACCGCGGCGACGCCGTCGTGCTCGGTCAGACGCTCGGCCGCGATCCATGCGGCCACCACCTCCGCGTGGTCCGCGTCACCGCCCGCCAGCGCGATCCGGTCCGCCAGGGCGGCGGCGCGCAGCAGGTGCTCGCGCCGCTTGCGGGGCGGGCTCTTGTCGGTGGTCCGGCGGGTGTCGAGGTACCTCCCCTCCGCGTCGAGGGCCGGGGCGTGCGCGTACGCCTCCTCCGCCGTGGGCGCCGGACCGGCCGGCACGGCCCGCACCGGCTCGGACGGCAGCCGCGGCAGGCCGTAGACGTGGAGCACCTCGTTCGCGAACTCCGGCCGGTCGACGGGCAGGCCGCGCCGGCCGAAGACGGCGAACAGCTCGGCCAGGGCGCGCGGTTCGACGCCACGCGGCCGGTCGTCCTCGGTCACGTCGATCCGGCCGAGCTGCGGGCCCCAGAACCGGCCCGGCGGGTCCACCAGGCACAGCCGGAAGGTGACGTGGTGGCCGCCGGTCTCGATCTCCTCGCCGAACTCCATCCGCAGCCCGCGGATCTCCGACCAGGCGTAGCGGCGCGGCACCAGCAGCCGGACCAGCACGAGGCCGGCCTCCTCCTCCCGCAGCCGGAAGGTGTGCGGCACGGCGACGGCCACCGCGACGGCGACCAGCAGGCCGAGGAAGGTGGCCTCCCCCGGGGCGGTGGCAGCGGCTCCGACCAGCACGATCGACACCACCAGGCCCAGGACGCAGCCGATCCCGATGTTGCTCCCCCACCGCCGCATGAACGACAGCCGTACCGTCCGCATCCCGCCCCCTCCGTGTGCCCCCGCGTGGCTCCACGCTCCCGGGAACCGCCGGGCCCGGGCAAGCGTGCGCGGAGAGCTGTGACGGCCCCGTGACGAACCCGTCGCACCGCGGGTCCCGGTTCAGGGTCCGTACAAAGAACGGCTCTTACAGGATTTTCGTAGCTGTTGATCGCCCTGGGCTCTGGTGTCAGCTGAGGAGAATGCGCTGGCGTAGGAGGCGGTGTCCGGCGCGGCCGTAGTTCAGCACGCACGCCCAGGACAGCACGTGGTGCAGCACGCCCAGCATCCGGGCCCCGGCCGAGCCGGCCAGCGCGTCGGCGACCGCGTCTACCACCGTCCGCAGGGCCGGAGTGCGACGCCGGTAACGCCGCGTCAGGCCGGTGACCTGCTCGGCGAAGGCGACCTTCTCGCAGGAGGGGTTCTCCCAGTACAGGCGGCGCACCGATAAGTCGATCACGGCCGCACGGCCGCCCACCGCCTCCATCGGCGCTTGGCGCCGTGGACGCGCACAGAGCGGGGAACGCGACCACCTGACCGTTTCGTTGGTCCGCCTGGAGAGGAGCGTCCGTGAAGACACGTCAGAAGGACCGAGGTGCCCACACGTCGTCGGGGGCTCGCAGCCTTGAGGCGCGCAAATGGTCGCGTAGCGCAGTCAACACGGGGTGCTGGTCTCCGCTGCGAGACAGAAGCACGTGCGGGTAGACCGGAGTCGGTTCGTGCAACGGGATGCGCCGCAAGTCGTGGCTCTGGGGCCACAGGTACCGGTCCCTGCTGCCGACGAGGGTAGCCAGCGAGGCCGAGTCAGCCAGCGCGTCCATCAGGGCCTCGTCACCGAAGTGCGGGCCGAGCGCGTCGATGTTCAGGCCGAAGGTCTCGGCCAGTGCCTGGTAGAACGCTGCCCACTCCGTGCCCGGCGTGATCCCGGGAACCCAGATGCGGTGGCCGGCCAGGTCCGCAGGTCTGATCCAGGGTGCGTGGGCCAACGGGTGGCCGGGCCCGACCAGGAGCTCCAGGGGATCGTCCAGAAGTCGTTCGGCGCTGATCCCGGCCGGGACCCGGTGTGCCGACAGTGCACGGAAGGAAGCGTCGACGCTTCCTTCGAGCACCGCCCGGGCGGCCTGGGCGGCGTTCTCGTTGCCCAACGTGACCGCGTCCAGGTTCATTTCGGGGCGGGAGCGGTAGAACTGGTAGACGACCTGGGCGGGACCGATGCGCCGGTTGAGGACGTCGACACGAAATGGCCGGCTGCCGGGGCGCACAGCCTGCTCGGCCTGTTCGAGAGCCGTGAGGGCCTTGATGGCGTGGGGCAGGAAGGCCTGCCCGTCCAGGCTCAGCCGCGAGCCGCGGGAGGTCCGCACCAGGAGCGTGACCTCAAGGTGTCTCTCCAGGGCCGCGATCCGCTTGGAGACCGCCTGCTGGCTGATCCCCAGCTCGTCCGACGCTGCCTGGAGGCGGCCGGTCTCGGCAACGGCCACGAACGTCCGCAGCGCTTCGGCATCCACGCCTCCACCTTACTTCCACAACGATTGGTTGTGTCTGATGGGCGGTGAGGTTGTTTGATCGCGTGCCCTGGAGGGTGGTGGGATCAGCGCATGTCCACCCGCACAGACCAGGTCATGTATGTCCAGACGCCCGAGTTCGCGCGCCATGTGGAGCGAATCGTGGAGGTGACCGACGCGACGTCCCGGCTGAACGTGCTGCCGTTCGGCGACCGCGAAGGTCGCGCCGAATTGCTTTCCATTGTGTTCGGTGGCCCGCTCCCGGAGTCGGTGACGATCTATCCGCCGTTCTTCACCGAGTACGGGCTGAACACGACGTTCGGGGAGAACGTCTTCGTTAACCAGGGATGCACGTTCATGGACAGGGGCGGGATCCGCATCGGCAACGGTGTCATGATCGCCCCGAAGGTCAGCCTCATCACCGGGGGGCACCCGTTGCCCCTTGCCGAGCGCCGCGAATACCTCTCCTTCGCCCCGATCGTCATCGAGGACGACGTCTGGATCGGGACGGCTGCCGTGGTCACGCAGGGCGTGACCATTGGTGCCGGCGCGGTGGTCGCTGCCGGCGCTGTGGTCACCCATGATGTTCCTGGCGGGACCCTGGTCGCTGGAGTCCCCGCCCGGGTGATCAAGACGATCGACTGAGCCCGGCCGGGCCGGGCAGCACGTCTGCGGTCTGATGCGATACCCCGTCACGCCCGACTGACCGACCAGCAGTGGGACCGTATCCGGCCCCTGCTGCCCACCAGCTATGGTCGCCGCGGCAGGCCGGGGGCCGACCACCGCAGGATCGTGGACGCGATCGCCTACCGATACCGCACCGGCATCCCCTGGCGAGACCTCCCCAGCAGGTTCGGGTCGTGGAAGACCGTGTGGGCCCGCCACCGCAGGTGGGCCTCCGACGGGACCTGGGACCGAATCCTGGGCGTACTGCTCGCTGCTGCGGACGCTGCCGGGCAGGTCGACTGGCGGGTCTCGGTGGACTCCACGATCAACCGGGCCCACCAGCACGCTACAAACACCCGTCGTCCTGACTCGTGCCGTGTTGCGGCCCACGCCCGCGGTCCCGGTGCCCACTGCGTGCCGGCCGGGCACGCGATCGGGCGCTGTCGTGGAGGGTCTACCACGAAGGTCCATCACGCCGTGGACGGCCAGGGTCGGCCTCTGGCCGTCGTCGTGACATCCGGGCAGGCACACGACGGACAGTCCCTGCCGTTGCCGCTGGGCGACCTGCGTGTTCCGCGCTCTGGGGCGGGACGTCCGCGCACGTCCCCGACCGTGCTGCTCGGGGACAAGGCGTACTCCTCCCGCGCGATCCGCCAACGCTCAAGAACCTCGGGATCACCGCGGTCACCCCTGAACGCCGTGACCAGCGGGAGCACCGTCGCCACCGTGGTGCAGCGGGAGGTCGCCCACCGCCAGCACCAGGCGGCCACTGGCGGCACGGGGCAGCGGCAGACTGGCCAGCTCGGCCCGTCGGTGCACAGCACCGGGGCCGGGTCCGCTGTCCTGGAAATCCCCATGTGGGTGACCTGCGCTCGCCGTCGGACCGCTACCGCGGCAGGTAAGGATCCTCGACCGTCGGCCTTCTCCGATCACCCTCGGGGGTGAAGGTCAACGATCCGCGGAACGAGCCGGCGCCGAAACGCACTGCGAGAAGCACCGGTTGCGCATGCTCGGGCGGCCACGGTTCGCTCCCCGGTTCGCTGCCGTTCCACAGATGGAAGACCACCATCGGCTGCTGCGGATCCTCCGAGAGGTAGCCAAGCGTCTTCCCGTACAAGGGGTTGTTCCCTCCGAACAGCACAGAGGGAGGGCCGAACTCCGCCGTCACGTCAGCCCAGGTGCGGTCAGCCGCAGCCCACCCTCGCACCCGGCCTGTGACAGCCTCGTACTCCTCGGCTGTGAGAACCCGATCGGGCCCGAGCCAGCCGCGTCGCTGCGCGAACTCCGCGTATACCGAGGCGACTTCGTAGCAGTCACCCTGCGCGGGGAAGACCTCCTGGAAGGCCCCGCTGGGACCGATGGAGGTCCAGAGCCCCTGCTCTTCCCAGCTCTGCTTCAGCTGATTCCACGCCTCGGACTGGCGCTCGACGAACAGCAAATGGTCAATCAGGATCCGGAACGCCACCTCGCCCCCGTGCAACCCGGGCCAGCGCAGGGCGAGGTTGAGCTGATCAATGAGGTGATCACGGATCTCCTCAGCAGCGGCAAGCGATGTAGGAAGGGTCACGCACACAGTCTTCCGCAGGAAGATCAGCTCGATCACCCGTTCCGCCGACGAAGACGAGTGGATAGATCACCGGGTCAGTGCCTGTGTTCAAAAGTCTTAGCAGTGTTTTCCCAGGTCAGGAATCGAACGGAGCTCGCATCGCAGCTCGTCGGTGGGCCGGATCGAGGTGGCGAGGAGGAACAGCAGGATGTCGGACGCTTATGCCAGCATGCTCGTGTGATGACCACACCTGACGACCGTCCAAACGAGGCCACGCTCGACTTCCTGCGTTCGGTGTTCCCAGCCGAGTGGCGCGAGCCGATCCTGGGCCGTGATGGAGTCACGGCCTGGGAGGCCGAGAACCGGGTGACGCTTCCGGAGCCCTACCGGACCTTCATTGCGGAGATCGGCAACGGCAGCAGCCTCGGTCCCCCGGAGGATGAGGGTCTTCAGCCGCTGGGATGGCTGCCGGAATGCTGGCCGGGCACGGGGCCGCGGCGCCCGGGAGAGCCATTCCCCCTGGAAGAGGCGTGGGTGTGGGAAGACGACGAGACGATCGATGCTTACGATCCACGCGTCGATGCCGTCTTCAACCACGGGTCGGTCGTCCTCGGCGCCGAGGACGGACCATCGTTCTGGCTGCTGGTGACGACAGGACCTCATCGCGGTGAGGTCTGGATGGTGTCCGACGTCGGAGCCGCCCCGGTGCCGGTCTCCGAAGCCAGGAGCTTCGATGGATGGGTCCGGCACTGGCACGCAGGCAACGACTGGCTTGCCTGAGCGCAACGCGCCGGACCGCTGAAAGCCGATTCCGGGCGTGAGCACGCCATTTCAAGACGCCCGGTTCGAACTCCTGGTCGCCGAGCCCGCCGTCCGTACCGAGATCCGCATCGGATACGCACGGTAGCCAGACATGAGACATGTCCAGGCGGGGCTGTCTCATCATGCTCCGTCAGTTCTTCGGCCTCCGCAGTGAGACAACCGGGTCAGGCCACCGGGCGGATCCGGCCGCCGGTCTTGTATCGAAGTGCGGCTTCCAGCCGATCGCGGGCCTCGGTCTGGGCAGCGATCCGTTCGTTGAGAACCGCCAGCCGTTCCAGCGCGACCCGCAGACCATTGTCCGACGGCGGCGCGGCGGCCACATCACCATCCAGGCAGGGCAGGAACACCTGCACGTCGTCGAGGGTGAGTCCGGCGGCCAGCAGGTAGCGGATGTTGCGGACCCGCACCCCTGCCCGTTCGTCGTAGACGCGGTAGCCATTGGGGGCCCGTTCGGAGGAGATCAGCCCGGCCTGTTCGTAGTGTCGCAGCGCACGGGGGCTCGTCCCGGTCGCCTTGGCCAGCTCGCCGATCCTCACCCGTTCCACCTCCGGGGCCACTCCTATCACGCCACGACCGCGCCGCCGTCGACCGGGAGCACAATCCCGGTGACGAACGAAGCGGCCGGTGAGGCGAGCTGGGTAATGGCCCAGGCCACTTCCTCCGGCTGACCGATCCGGCCCAGCGGGGTGTGGGCCAGCTGCCATTCCCGCACCGCGGCGCTCCGCTCCGGCGTCAGGCCCTGGTGTTCGCCGATCGGGGTGTCGATCGCGCCAGGGGCGACCGCGACCACGCGGATGCCGCGGGGTGCAAGTTCGACCGCCCAGCTACGGGTGAGCAGTTCCAACGCGGTCTTGGTCGCGGCGTAGACCGAGCTGCCGGGCCAGGCCCGCTGTCCCACCGATGTGCTCACATTGATGATCACCCCGCCGGCCGCCTCCAGGAGGGGTAGCGCGGTCTGTGTCAGCAGGATGGGTGCGATCAGATTGGTGGCGATCTGCGGGGTGATCGTCTCCGGTGTGAGGGTGCCGAGGGCACCGCTGCGCACGATGCCGGCGTTGTTGACCAGCACGTCCAATCGGCCGTACAGCTCCCGTGCGGTGCGGATGATCCGCTCGGGCTCTCCCACGGAGGTGACGTCTGCGGCCAACGGGGTGATCCGCTCGTGACCGGCGGCGGTCTCGTGGAGCGGTTCGGCCCGCCGGCCGACGGCGAGCACGTGGGCGCCCTCCGTTGCGAAGGCCCGGGCGGTGGCCCGACCGATCCCGGTGCCGGCCCCGGTGACGGCGACGATCCTGTTGCTCTGCGGTGCGGTGCTGGTGTCCATGCCGTGATCGTCGAACCCTGCCGCCAGTGACAAGGTCAAGCGGCGCCCGGTGGGATCCGCTGGTCCAATGGGCTCACCGAGCCGGGAGCATGTGGACCGTGGCATGTGGGGCGGACCCGACTTCCTGCCGCAGAGCAACGATGAGCGGGTGCTGAGCCGCGAGGCGGGACAGGGCTGTGGCCTGAAACTCCTGGTAGAGCGCCGTCACGCGACCAGCCCTGGGCCCCGGTGCGCCGGGAGGACCGGGCAGGCTCGGCGCGACGGGTCCGCCGTCGGCGAGATCGGCCAGGTCCCGGGCGAGCTCGTCCACCGCGGCCCGCTCCGCCTCCGGGCCGCTCCGGCCGTCCGCGGCGGCGGCGGCAATGGCAGTGACGGAACCTCCGGCGGAAGGGTTGAGGACGGAGACGCCTCCCGCTCCGGCTACCCCGGCCAGAACGGCGGCAACGGCGGCACCGGCGGCTCGCCAGGCCACACCTTCGCGGCGCCCTGCGGTTGGGGTGCGGAGAATCCTGCGGATCACTCGGGTAGACTGCTGGCACGAGCGAGTCCAGTAGGTACCGCTCGATCCTCTCGGCGGTCGGGAAGTCGTCCCGGCCTGCGAGATCGCCGGGATTCCTGTCCTGGTCCGGGTCACGGCGTCGGTGAGCGGCCGCCAACGGTCTCGCTGTTGCGGGGTGGCATTGTGGAGCAGATAGCCCACGACCGTCTCCGTCGTCAGCGGCCGGCCCTCGACCACCGGGCCGAGCGCAGCACGGGCCCCTTCCTGATCGCCTTGGCGTAGTCGTGGGTCCGGCAGGTCAGCACCAGGGGCTCATGCGCCGGGCAGCCGGAGTTGAGTTTCCGCAGGGCCAGTGGCCGTTCGGCGGCAGGCAGTTCGTCCAGACCGTCGAGCACTGGCAGGATGCGCCTGCGGTTCAGCAGGTCCCGGACCATGCTGGCGCTCAGGCACGGGTACGCGTCGACGATCTGGCAGATCAGCCAGGATTTCGGATGTTCTTCGGCCCTCCCTCGAGAACTGGCCGCAACCGCCGGCCTGTTCGGGGCCAAGCCGCTGGTGTTCCCGGAGAACCCGCCCGCCCGGGTCGGCTTGTCCTCGGTCACGGTGGACGGCACCGTCGGGCCGCCGCTCCGGATTCCCCTGCCCCGCAGCCCACTTGGGCCCTACGCCTTGACGGTCCTGAAGGTGCCCCGGTAGTCCGCCGGGGACGTGCCGACGTGGCGGTGGAAGGCCGCCCGGAAGGCGGCGGGGCTGCCCAGCCCGCTGAGCCGGGCGATCTGTTCGACGGGCGTCGTGGTCGCCTCCAGGAGTTCGCGGGCCCAGTCGATGCGGGCCGCGGTGAGCCAGGCCATCGGCGAGGTGCCCGTCTCCTGCTGGAAACGGCGGATGAACGTCCGGCGGGACATGTGCGCGCGCTGGGCCAGGTCGTCCACGGTCTGCCGGTGGGCGAGGTTGCCGAGCATCCAGGTGCGCACCGGCCCGAGACCGTCGGCGCGGGCCAACGGCCGGAATCGGTCGATGAACTGCGCCTGCCCGCCGGGGCGTTGGGGCGGGGCGACGAGCACCCGGGCGCGGGCGTTGGCGGCCGCGGCGCCGAAGTCCCGCCGGATGATGTGCAGGCAGAGATCGATGCCGGCGGTCACGCCCGCCGAGGTGAGGACGTCGCCGTCGTCGACGTAGAGTTGGTTGGGCCGCACGTCGATCCGGGGGTACCGGCGCTGCAGCGCGGCGGCATCCTGCCAGTGGGTCGTCGCGGGGCGCCCGTCCAGCAGCCCGGCGGCCGCCAGGAGGAACGCGCCCGTACAGATCGACACCAGCCGGGCGCCGCGCTCGTGCGCCGAGCGGATCGCCGCCAGTGCCGCGGCCGGCGGCGGGCTGTCCGGGTCCTGGTAGCCGGGGACGACGACGGTGCCGGCGTCCCGCAGCGCCTCCAGCCCGGCGGCCGCGGCGACGGTGAAGCCGCCGCTGTCGACCGGTCCGGCGGCCGGATCGGTGCAGACGGTGACCCGGTAGTGCGAGTCCGTTCCGAAGGTCTGCACCGGGATGCCCAGGTCCAGCGGAAGCACCCCCGGAAGTGCCAGCACCGCGACCCGGTGTCCCTCGGTGACCGGCGGGCCCGGCGTGGTCGGCGGGCGCGGTGCGGTCGGTGTGATCGGTGTGATCGGTGCGGTCGGCGTGATCGACATGGCACGATCCTAGCGACCCATGGCACCCGTGCCACTTTCGCGGGCAGGACTCCGGTTCCTAGCCTTGAGCCATGGACATCCCACTCGACCTCCCCACCGGCCCCCTGGCCGACGCCGTCCTCTCCGCCGTACAGGCCACCGAGACCCCGGCGGTGGCCAACCACAGCGTGCGCAGCTTCCTCTTCGCCCAGCTCCTCGCCGCCCACGAGGGCTGCTTGGACGACGCGGCCTACGACCGCGACCTGCTGTTCGCCGCGACCGTCCTGCACGACATCGGCACCGGCACCCTGGCGAAGGGCGACGCCCGCTTCGAGGTGGAGGGCGCGGACCTGGCGGCGGACCTGCTGCGGCAGCACCACGTTCCCGAGCCGGACGTCGACCGTGTGTGGGAGGCGATCGCCCTGCACGCCTCCACCGGCATCGCCGAGCGCCGCGGCCTGCTCAGCTACCTCACCCACGAAGGCGTGAGCACCGACTTCGGCCGCAACGCGGACGTCGTCGCCCCGCACGCGCGGCGGATCCACGCCGCCTACCCCCGGCTGACCATGGTCGGCTCGCTCGTCGACGCGATCGTGGAGCGGGCCGCCCGCTCGAAGGCCGCCGCACCCCGCTACTCGCTCGGCGGCGAACTGCTCCGCGAACGCCGGGCCGACGGCATCACCGGCCTGGAGCTCGCCGCCGCCACCTCCCCCTGGGCGGCGGAGTAGCCGCCCGCCCGGACACCATCGGGACGTGCAACGGCGCGTGCTCCCTCCCGCACGCGCTCGGCCGTGAATCCCCCGCTCTGGGGAGCGCGTTGACGAGGACGGCCGAGTGGACGAGGACGGCCGAGTGGACGAGGACGGCCGAGTGGACGCCCGGCCGCCGGCGCCATCGCGCCGCGCCTCGTTCGGATGATCGGGTCCGCGGCGGCAGCCAGGGGCGTGTCGAAGCCCGGGGCGACGGGCGACGGGCGACGGACGGCAGGCTGCGGGCGACGGCGGCGGGCGGCGGTCGTCTGCGGCCGTTCACGGGCGGCAGACGGCCGCGGAGGACCCGGGGAGATACACCTCCTTCTCGGCGCGGGTGAGGTCCCGGGCGACGGCTCGGCAGATCGTGCCGATCGCGGCGTCCGGTGCGATGTAGAACCAGAGCCGCGCGCTGCCGTCGTCGCCGCCGGTGGCGAGGGTTCGCCCGTCCGGGCTGAACGCCACCGACCGCACGGGGCCGGTGCGGCCGGTGAAGGTGACGAGGGCCCTGCCGGTGGCCACGTCCCACAGCCGCACGGTGGCGTCGGCGCCGACGGTGACGAGGGTGCGCCCGTCCGGGCTGAACGCCGGCGGCGGTACGGCGTCGGCATCGGCGCCGGTGAGGGTGGTGACGGTCCTGCCGGTGGCCACGTCCCACAGCCGCACCGTGGCGTCGTTGCCGCCGGTGGCCAGGGTTCGCCCGTCCGGACTGAACACCACCGACCGCACGGGGCCGGTCTGGCCGGTGAGCGTGCTGACGGTCTTGCGGGTGGCCACGTCCCACAACCGCACGGTGCCGTCGTGGCTGCCGGTGGCGAGGGTGCGCCCGTCCGGACTGTACGCCACCGACCGCACGGGAGCGGTGTGGCCGGTGAGCGTGGTGAGGGTGGTGAGGGTCGTGCCGGTGGCCACGTCCCACAGCCGCACGGTGCCGTCTTCGCTGTCGGTGGCGAGGGTCCGCCCGTCCGGACCGAACACCACCGAGGACATGGCATCGGCGCCGGTGAGGGTGGTGACGGTCTTCCCGGTGGCCACGTCCCACAGCCGCACCGTGGCGCCGCCGCCGGTGGCCAGGGTTCGTCCGTCCGGGCTGAACGCCGCCGAGTGCACGACATCGGCGTCGCTGAGGGTGGTGACGGTCCGGCCGGTGACCACGTCCCACAGCCGCACCGTGGCGTCGTGGCTGCCGGTGGCGAGGGTGTGCCCGTCCGGACTGAACACCACCGTGTCCAGGGCCCCGGTGTGGCCGGTGAGGGTGGTGACGTTCCTGATGCCGGCCACGTCCCACAGCCGCACCGTGGCGTCGTGGTCGAGGGGGGAGTCCCCGGTGGCGAGGGTCTGCCCGTCCGGGCTGAACGCCACCGCGCTCACGGGGCCGGTGCGGCCGGTGAGGGCGGCGGTGCTCCTGCCGGTGTCCGCGTCCCACAGCCGCATGGTGGAGTCGTCGCCGCCGGTGGCCAGGGTCCGCCCGTCCGGACCGAACGCCACCGACCGCACGGGGCCGGTGTGGCCGGTGAGCGTGCTGACGGTCTTGCGGGTCGCCACGTCCCACAACCGCACGGTGCCGTCGTCGCCGCCGGTGGCGAAGGTCCGCCCGTCCGGACCGAACACCACCGTGTTCACGGAACCGATGTGGCCGGTGCCGGCGGTGACGGTCTTCCCGGTGGCCACGTCCCACAGCCGCACCGTGGCGTCGTTGCCGCCGGTGGCCAGGGTCCGCCCGTCCGGGCTGAACGCCACCGAGTACACGGGGCCGGTGTGGTCGGTCAGGGTGGCGGTGGTCCGGCCGGTGGCTACCTCCCACAGCCGCACCGTGGCGTCGTTGCCGCCGGTGGCGAGAGTCCGCCCGTCCGGACCGAACGCCACCGAGGACACCGGGCCGGTGTGGCCGGTGAGGGTGACGGTTCTGCCGGTGGCCACGTCCCACAGCAGCACAGCGGTGGTGGTGCCGGTGGCCACGGTGCGTCCGTCGGGGCTGAACGCCACCGAGGAAACCGGGCCGGTGTAGCTGGTGAGGGCGGCGGTGGTCCTGCCGGTGTCCACGTCCCGCAGCCGCACAGCGGTGCCGCCGCCGATGGCCACGGTGTGCCCGTCCGGACCGAACACCACCGAGGACACCGGGCCGGTGAGGCCGGTGAGGCGATGGCGCAGGGGCAGGCGCGCGCCGTCCCGGAGGGCGGCGGCGGCCTCCAGGGTGGGGCTGGTGCGGTAGGCGGCCACCGCGAGGAGGGCGGCGAGCTCGGGGTCCGTACCGATCAGGGAGGCGGACTGGGCGGCGAGCTGCCGGGACTGCGCGGCCTGCCGGGCGGTGACGGCCGTCTGGCGCTGCCAGAACGCCACCCCCGAGGCGACCAGGGTGAGGGCCAGGGCGGCGGCGAGGACCGTGTTGAGGCGCCGGCTGCGCCGGGCGGCGGCCTGCTGGCGGTGGCGGCCCGCGGTGAGGAAGTCGTCGAGGCCGCCGGGCAGTCTGCGGCGGCCCGACCAGTCGGTGCCCTCCGCGAGGAGGCTTCCGGAGGGCAGGTCCTGAGGGTCGCCGCGTTCCTGCCAGCGGGCGTGCTGGGCGCGGGCGCGGTGGAGCCAGTCGTGGAAGCGCAGGTCCTGTTCGACCCATCCGCGCAGGGTGTCCCAGTCTCGGATGAGCGCGTCGTGGACCAGCTCGGCCACCGCGGTCCCGTCCGGGCCGTCCGGGCCGTCCGGGCCGTCCGGGCCGTCCGGGCCGTCCGGGCCGTCCGGCCGCGCATCCTCGCGGATCCGGTCGGTGGTGACGATGCGGTGCCGGGAGAGCACCGCCAGGACCTCGTCGACGGCCCGCAGCGCGTCGGGCGCGGCATCCTCGGCGGCCAGTTCGCGCAGCTCGCCGAGCGGGAGCCGCTGGCGCACCGCCGGGACGTTCAGGGACTCGTCGGCGGGCCGTACCAGGGCTGTCAGCATCCTGCGGGCGATGCGCCGCTGCCGGGTGGTGAGTTCGCGCAGGGCGGTGTCGCACCAGTCGGCGAGGGCCCCGGTGACGGCGCCGATGCGGCGGTAGGCGTCGTGGGTGAGGCGGCCGTCGTGCTCCGGGCGGCGTTCCCACAGCCGGGTGAGGGCGATTTCGAGCAGGGGCAGGACGGTGACGGGGGCCTCGGAGGTGCCGGCGGTCCGGGGGTTCAGGGCCAGGACGTCGGCGATGATCCGCTCCGCGAGGCCCGGGTCGAACCGCGTGCCCAGGTCGCGGGCGGGGCCGGTGACGATCGCTTCCAGGTCCGCGGCGGTGAGGGTGGCGGGGATGTTGAGGACGCCCCTCGCCCGCAGCGCGACGTCCAGCAGGTCCGGGGCGAGCGCGGACAGGCGGGAGTAGAAGTCGTCGCGCATCACCAGGACGACGCTGACAGCCGCGTCGGAACGGATCACGGCGGTGATCCGGGCGAGCGTCCGGAGGGCCTGGGGCCCGGCGGAGGGGGCGAGGAGTTCCTCGAACTGGTCGACGACCAGCACGGTACGGGGCCCGGGGACGGCACCGGCCACATCGCCGTCGTCGGCCCCGGGCTGGCCCGCCCGCGCGAGGACGGCCGGCAGGTCCGGGCCCGGACGGACGACCACGGGCAGCCACCGGTCACTGCCCGGCAGCCGCCCCGCGGCCAGCGCCGGAAGCACCCCCGCCTGGACCAGGGAGGACTTCCCCGAACCCGACGGGCCCAGCAGCAGCACCACCCGGCGCCCGCCCGCCAGACCCGCCAGGACCTGACGCACCGCCTCCTCACGGCCCCGGAACCAGCGGGCGTGCTCGGCGGTGAAGGGTTCCAGCGCGCGGTAGGGCGACACGTCGCGCTCGCCGAGGGCGGGCCAGACCTCCCGCAGGACGGCGGTCGGGGTGACGTAGGCGATGCCCAGGCCCCGGTCGTGGCCGTCCGGCGCGGTGATCGCGGTGAGCATCCCCACCACCAGGCCGGTCGCCTCGTCCAAGACCGGCCCGCCGCTGAACCCCTGCGTCAGGTCGTTGGCGTCGGTCAGTTGCAGGAGCTCACCCGCGCTGTCGGCGGCCGGCAGCAGACCGCCCGCCGTGGCGAACCCGAAGTGCCCGCCCGGCGGCGCCTGTACGGGGAACCCGAACGAGCGCACCCGGTGCCCGCGGCAGCCCGCCGCCGACCCCAGCGCCAACGGCGCCACCCCCACCGCGCGCTCCAGCCGCACCAGCGCGATGTCCTGCTCGTGCGGCTCGCGCCACGCGGCCTCCAGCACCCGGCCGGTGACCATCGGGGCACCGGGCGCGTGTGGGAAGACCAGCGTCACCGTCGCGCCGGGCCCGTAGCCGCCGTCCGCCAGGACGTGCGCGCACGTCACCACCAGGTCCCCCGCGACCAGGAAACCCGCGCCCACCACCAGATCGGCCCCGTCGCGGACCTGCGCGACGGCCGCCGGCACGCCACCGGCCGCCCCGGCCCGCGCCGTGTCCCGCTCGGCGGCCATCCGTTCAGGCCGTCGGTTCGTCGTCGCCCACGGAAGCCTCTTCGGCTTCTGCGGGGGCCTCGCCCGCGGGGGCTTCGCCTGCGGGGGCCCCGCCTGCGGGGGCTTCGGCCTCGCCCTTGCGCCATACCATGCGCACCGTCAGATGGCAGTTGGCCGAGGTCTTCGTGATCACCACCCCGGCCTCCGTGGCGAGATCGACCCCGAACTCCACCTCCACCTCGGCCGGCCCCGCGTCCCGCAACCGCCGCAGCACCGTGCGCGCCATGTCGGTCACCGGCTCCAGCGCCGACCCCAGACTCGCCGGAAGATCCCGGACCGCGTCACCGACCCGGCCCGCCTTCACCGGCCCGGCCGCCCCGTCCACCGCCTCGACGAGGATCGAACCCCCGCCGTCCAACGGCACCCGCGCCAACTGCTGCCCCATCTCGCCCCTCCCTCAACGCCGCCCCCCGGCGGCCACACCCACACCGTACTCGCGCCGGTATGGGGAGAAGGCGCGAACTCCCGGAACAGGCAAGGCCGTTCGAGCCTCACCTCAACCGGCCGCACGAGCACCGCACCATGGGGTGAGCACGCCCGCCCTCCCGCACGGCCCGCAGCAGCCACGAGCCGGCTTCTACGGCGGGCTGGTGGCGACCCCCAGGCGAGGCCCGCATGCCCGGACATCGGAAAGCGAGTGCCCGCATGAAGCACCGGACAGCCTTCGCCATACCCGTGCCGGCGGGCGCCGCCCTGGTGGCCCGCGTCCTGATCCCGGCCTCCGGACCGGCCTCCGGACCGGCCGAGGGGACCCCTCCCGGCCCGCTGTCGGCGTCGACCGCGTCCGCGTCCGCATTCGCATCCGCGGCGGCCACGCTCTCCGGGCAGGAACTCGCCGTCGCGCGGACGACAACGCCGGAGCAGGCCGTGCGCCTCCCCCTCGAACGCCCGGCGGGCACCTCCGCGGTCCGCGTCCCCGGCGGCGGCATCCTAGAAATCTGGGATACCGCCGACAACCACCGACAACCAGAATCGGCACGGACGATCCCGTCGGCGCACGGGCGCCGGGTGGGTGGAGCCAGCCCTGGAGCCGTCCATGACCCTCTCGTTCGAGTCCCCCGTCCCTCAGCGGGAGCCCGCGGAGCACCGGGCCCTCGTGGGCGAGCTGTTCGGGCGAGAACGTGAGACGGCCGAGCTGCTGCGGCTGCTCGCCGACCCCGCCGTCCCCGGCGTGCTGCTGCACGGCCTACCGGGCAGCGGCAAGAGCCGGCTGGCGTCCGCGGTCGCCGAGCGGTACCGGGCGGCGGGCGCCGTGGCCGGAACTTCCCTCCAGGCTCCGCTGCTGACGGTTGATCAGGTCGAACCGGACGAGTACCGGACGCTGCTGGCCCGATGTCGCGCGAGTGGGGCGAAGCTGCTCGCGACCGGTCGGCTGACGTCCGCGGGCGCCGACGTGGCCTTCCGGGTGGACCCGTTGGCCGTTCCGGTGGACTGGTCACCGATCGGCCTGGACGCCTTCTGCCGCATCCCCTCGGTGCAGCTCTTCACGGCCGCCCGACGTACCTGGAGCCCGGGCTTCACGGTGACCTCCCGATGTCAGCAGGCCGTAGGCCGGATCTGCGTGGAACTCCGGGGCCTGCCGGGCGCGTTGGTGCTCGCGGCTCGGGTGGCGGCACTGGAGGGCACCGGCACCGTCCTGGCCGCACTCGGCGGGGCGGGGGAAGCCGGACCCACAGGAAGCGACCCCGCGGGACACAACCCCGCGGGAAACGACCCCGCAGGAGGCGGACTTCCGGGCGGCGGGGCGGAGGCGGAGCCGGGCCGCCCGCCGGCCTCCTGCGCCGGGCCGCGCGTCCCACCGGCGGACGGGTCGCCGGGAGGAGCGGCGAGGCGACCGCCGGGGCGGGGCGGCCCGCTCGGCGCCGACGAGGCGCGGTTGATGGCCTGCGCGCCCCTGTTCGTCGGCGGGTTCGGGCCCGAGGCGCTCCGGGCGGTGTCCGGGATCTCGCCGAGCGCCTTCCCGGCGGCGCTCGAAGCCCTCCTCGCCCGCCAGTCGCTGACCCTCGAGGAGCGGCCGTCCGGTCGACTGGACGGCGCCGCCGAAACGCGACTTCACGTGCCGTTCGACGGCCTGCTCAGGGCCCGGCCCGTCGGCGGCACGTTCACCGCCCCCACCCTCCGCCATGCGCGCTACTACGCCAGGCTCGCGGCCCGGGCCGGCGGTCGGCTGGTCACCGGTGACCAGCGCGCGGCCCTGCTCGCCCTGCGCGTGGAGGAGGCCAACCTCCGACGGGCGGCCAACACCCTCACCGGTCACGGGCTCACCGTCGAGGCCCTCGACCTGATGGAGCGGCTGCTCGCGTGCGCCCGCGCCGTCGGCCGCGGTCCGGCCTGGACCGACCGGGACGCCACGCTGCTCGCCTCCACCGATGACACCGGCGGGCGGACCCTCCTACGGCTCACGCTCATGCGCGCCGATGCCCGACTGCTCGACGGCGACCACGAGGCGGCGGCTTCCCTGCTGGACGAGGCCGAGGCGGCCTCAGCCGGGTCGGAGCGATGTCGGACCGCGCCCGATGCCGATTCCACGGCGGCCCGGTTCCTGCGACTGCGCGCCCTGACCGGGTTCGACCGTGACCCCGCCCGAGCGCTCACCGCGCTCACCCGGGCAGCGGAGCTCCTCCGCGCGGCCGACGACGAACCGGCGGCCCTGCGCGCCGAGCTGGAGGCCGCCCTGGCCGGGCTTCGGCTCGGCCGGACCGCTCACGCCGGCGCACTGGCAACCCGGGTGCTGACGGCGGCGCGGCGCCGGGGGGACGCGCTGCTGACCGGTACGGCCCTGCTCCACCTGGGCCTGCTCGCCGCCGCCTGCGATCCCCCGGCGGCCCGCGCCCACTACGCCGAGGGGCTGACCCGGCTGCGCCCGCTCGGCGCCGTCGCCACGCTCGGCGCGCTGATCGGCCTGGTCGCGAGTCCGCTGCGCCCCGCACCGGCACGGGCCACCGACGCCGCCCGGCTGCTGGGCAGCTTCCATCCCGGGCGCGCCGGCATTCCCGGCGACCCGGCGGATCCCGACCTGGCCACCGCCCGGCTGCTCCCCGGCATCCGCCGCCGGCTCACCGAGGAGGAATTCACCCACGCACTGGCGACCGGCGCGGCCACCGCGCTCCTGGACCTCCTCTGCTCCCTCGGCGAGCCGGACTCCACCGGGACGCCATCGAGGAGGAAGCTGACGGACCGCCAGTTCCAGGTCTCGCTCCTGGTGGCCGACGGACTGAGCAACCACCAGATCGCCCGTCACCTGGGCATCTCGGAGTGGACCGTGGTCAACCACCTCCGCGAGGCGATGCGGCGGCTGCAGTGCTCCTCGCGGGTCGGCGTCGCCGGCTGGGTGCACCAACTCGGCTTCCAGGTCGACCGGTCCGCGTACCGCCCGGCCGTCACGTCCGCGACCACCCGGGGCGTCTAACGAAGCGCCGCGAGGGTCGCCACCCGGTCGAAGCGGCCGTCGATGGCCCCGTCCCCGTGGTGCACGACGAGCAGGGCGCGCCCCTCGGTCCGTTCCCGGAGCACCCGGAACACCAGCTCCCTGCCGCCGTCGTCGAGGTTCGCGAACGGCTCGTCGGCCAGGTACACGTCCGCGTCCTCGTGCAGGAGCACGGCGACCCCGACCCGCTGGCGCTGGCCGGACGACAGGTCCGAGGGCAGTTGGTCGGCCAGGCCGTCCAGGTCCATCGCGGCGCGCAGCCGCTCGTCCGCGACCAGTTCGCGTACCGGCAGCGGGGGCAGGTGCACCGGAGCTGTCAGGCTCGCCACCCGGGGCGGCAGGGTGACCGTCCCGGCATCGGGGGCGAGGGTCCCGGCCATGACGTGCAGGAGCGTGGTCTTCCCGCAGCCGTTGGGGCCGCGGAGCAGCACGCGCTCACCGACGCGCAGGTCGAACGCGTCGATCGACACCTCGGCCCCCTCGCCGTACCCGACCCGCACTCCGCGGACCCGCACCAGGCCTCCCTCGTCGTGGTACGGGGCCCGCCGTGAGTCCCGCAGGGACTCGATCCGCTGGAGGACCGCGCTGCTCCGCCGGGCCTGCGGAATCATGTTGACGAGCTCGAAGATTCCGGTCACCGCCCGCCACAGCGAGTTCACGAAGGCGAGGAAGCTTCCGAACGTCATCCGACCGGCGAGGACGAAGAAGGCTCCGATGATCATCGAGGCGGTGTCCGACAGGTTCATCACCAGGTCGCTGAGGGTTCGCTGCCGCTGCGACAGCCGGAAGTTGACGAATGTGGTGTCGAGGAAGCCGCGCAACGCGTCCCGGTTCACCGCGCGGGTGCCCGGCCGCAGTGACGGCAGACCGCGCAGGGCGGGGAAGGACTCCAGCGTGCGGGTCAGCGTGTTGATGTACCGCGCTTCCGCCTCGCGTTCGGGACCGGTGTTCTTCTCGATCCGGTCGCCGAGCCGGTTGCTCACGAGCACCAGCGGCGGCACGATCACCAGCAGGATGAGGCTGGCCTGCCAGGACAGGTAGAACAGCACGCCGAGGAAGGCGACCGACGCGACCGACTGCCGCGCGATGCGCAGGGAGACGTCGATGGCCGGCAGGACGCCCTGGGCGACGTCGTTGTGGATGCGGCTGACGTACGAGGCGTTCCCCGCCTTCGCCACCTCCCGGCCGTCCAGGCCGAGCGTGCGGCTCAGCAGCTCCGTCTCCAGCACCAGCGTGAACGCGTTCTCGAGGCGCTTGCGCCGGCAGGCGACGGCGTAGCCCGTGATGTTGAGGGTGAGTCCGAGCAGGAGGTACCCGAGGCCGAGGAGGAGGAACCTGCGGAAGTCGGCGGTCAGGATCGCCTGGTCGAACAGGGCCTTGAGCAGCAGGGGGTGCAGCAGGGCCTCGAGCCCGCCCGTGGCGGCCTCGGCGACGAGGACCACCACGAACGGGGCCCGGTGGCCCCGCAGCGTACGCCACAGCCGGTTGGTCACCGCGCCGCCTCGTCCAGCAGGAAGTCGGCGGTGCCACCGGTGTTCACGCGGTGGAGCACCCGCAGCAGCCCCGCCGACCCGGTCAGGTAGTCGCAGGAGCAGCGCAGCAGCCCCTCGCCGGGAAGACCCAGCAGGGTCCGGCCGTCCTGGCGCGGCAGGCCGAAGCGCTCGGCGGGCTCGAACAGGAACACCCTCCGGACGGTGTCGAGCTGCGTCAGCGCCCTGTCGCGGTAGGAGCGGTCCCCGGTGAACTCGGCCGCGTCGAGCAGCGCGTCGGCGATCCCGGTCATGCCGAAGCCGTACCCGGGCAGCACCGAGTAGCGGACGTCCAGTCCGCGCAGGACGGTGCGCGCCGCGTCCAGGTCCCCGTAGCGCAGCAGCACCTGCGCCACGCCGGCGGACCCCACCTCGATGTACGGCTCCATGGTCCCTTCGTGCTCGAACATGACCGGACCGCCGTCGTTCAGGGGCTTGGCGTGGGCCATCTCCCAGGAAAGCGCCTGCCGTCCGAGCCGCAGGTGGTGATCCTCTCCCGTGACCTGGTGCATGCGCAGCAGGAACATGGCGACGCCGGCCTGTCCGAATCCGAGGCCGGTCAGCGGCCCCTCGGTGGCGAACTCGTTCACCCAGTGGGCTCGCCCGCCGTCGTGCCGCACCGTGTCGTGCAGGACCTGCGCGCAGTCCCGTGCCGCGGCGAGATCGCGCGGGTCGCGGCCCTGCAGGAAGAAGCGCAGGTTCGTCATCCCGACGCCGGCGAGGCCGTAGTAGAAGGTGTAGTCGCCCTTCTCCAGCGCGCGCCGGTTGGCCTGGGCCAGCAGGTGCCTGGCCTCGGTCCCGAACCCGAGCGAGTCGGCCGCCCAGGCGATGCCGGCCAGGCCGTTCATGAGGCCGTCCGGGTACTCCGCGCTGTCGATGCCGGCCAGTTCGCCGCCCAGCCAGTCGCGCCATTCGGGCCGGATCGCGATGCCGGATGACTGCAGCGCCCACAGGACGCCGCTCGCCCCGAAGCCGAGGCTCAGCGGGTTGGTGACGTGCGCGAAGGGGTCCACGGGGAAGAGCGTGTCCCGGCCGGTGTCGGCGACGGCCTCGACGAACGCGGCCACTCCGTCCTCCGCCTCCACCAGTCCGAGCCGTTCCTCGACGACCGGCCGCGCCGGGAGGGCCTCGACCTGGTCGAGCAGCTCCGCCTCGTCCTCCAGGGCGTCCAGCACGTCAGTGAGGCCGATCCGGTCCCCGGCCAGGTCGGTGATCAACCGGTGGACGCGCTCCGGCCAGCCCAGGCCCTCGGTGATGTGGATCCGGTACAGGTCGAGGACGTCCTCGCGCAGGTAGGACATCGCCGCGATCGGGAAGACAAAGTACGCCATGGTGGACGCCAGGGCGTACCGGTCGCCCTCCGGCCCGAATTCCCTGAAACCGTCGCGCGAGAGGCTGAACCCCGGTGTGTAGAGCTCGACGGGCTGCTCCAACTCCGTTTCGCCGCTCCCGCCGCGACTGTCGGTCCCGGCCAGCCGGCAGGCCTCCAGGTCGACGATGGTCACCTCGTGGGTGTCCGGGTCGACGAGCAGGTTGGAGGCGGTGAAGTCGGCGAGGATCACCCCGCGGTCGTGCGCGGCCTGGATCGCGCGGGCCAGCCCGCGGAAGACGGCGAGGAAGATCCGCAGGTACTCCCGCGACTGCTCGATGTCGAACCCCGGCCGCGCGAGCGGGTTGCGTTCGAGCAGCACCGAGCGGAGGTCGGAGGCGTCGACGAACTCCTCGGCGATGAAGTGGTGCTCCCAGTGGCGGAACTTCGCGATCGGGGCCGGGTACGAGCCGGTGTCCGCCAGCCGGTTCAGGAACATCCACTCGCGGTCGAGGATGTCCACGGCGTCGTGGTTCCGACGGGGGTTGATGTTGGTGTGCGGACGGGCCTCCTTGAGCAGCACCGGCCGGTCGTCGTGCGCCGTGTCCTCGGCCGTGTACACGCCGCCGCTGTTGGAGAACTGGATCGCCCCGGTCACCCGGAACCGGCCCCCGACCAGGCCGTCGTCCTCGTCCTCGTCCTCGGGCTTCCAGTCGTCGAAGGGCCAGGGCACCCAGTCGGGCCGGGCGTTCCCCACGCTCCGGTCGTCGGGGACAGGACCGTCCGGTCCGAGGATCCGCGGGTGCCGCCGGCCGAGGACGTCGACGGTGTGGGTGTCGAGGAACTGGCCGTAGCGGAAGTACAGCGCCCTGCTGTCCCGGTAGCGCAGGTCCGACAGGACGTAGGCGCCCTGGTAGCCCTCCAGGAGTCCGGCCAGGTCGGCCAGGACCTTCCTGAACTCGTCGTCGCCGCGCGGGTAGACGGTGACGAGCTTGCCGCCGCTCCCCCGGGACATGGCCTTGGAGTTGAGCATCTCGAAGACGTTGAGGTCGAGGGCTATCTTGAAATCGGTCCCGCGTTCCGTCAGGTATCCGACCACCGAGGCGGCGATCTCGCGCACGTGACGGCAGCTCGCCGACACGTGGATCTTCCAGCCCTGTGCCGGCAGGTCCGGACTGGGCCGATGGCTCCACCAGATGCCGCTGCGGACGAACCGCGCCCGCAGCGGCTCGTCGAGCCCGGCGAGGAAGTGATCCGCACTCGGTTCGTACGAGACGTCGAGCGGGTCGAAGAACAGCGTGTCGTTCCACGCGAAGAGGAAGCGGTAGACCCATCGTTCGTTGCGCATGTCAGCCTCTGTGATCGTCCGCGGGCAGCCGGTGGGAGCGGCGGGGTCCGTGCGGGGGCGCGGCGCACCCCCGCACGGACCCGTCGGGCTACGACTCGCCGGGCTTCGGCGGGGGGGTGCAGCAGCGGCCGCTGCTGCTCGTCAGGCTGACGATGGCCACGGCGCTCAACTTGACGCGGGCCTCCATGTTCTGGAGCTTGAGGACACTCATCAGGGTCGTCTCCTGGGAGATCACGTGCGCGGGACGCGCAACAAGGGTGGGATGCGCACCGGCCGGCGGCCGGCACGAGCCCGGACCGTGATGCCTCCGCGGCCCGGGTGATGGAGAGTCTCGTCGCGGCGCCCGGGGTGCCGGTAGGGGCTGATAGTTGTCATGGCCTTCCGACCGGTTCGGCCGCAGACTGAAGAGTTGTCGTCCTTCCGGGCGTGATCACCGCTTCCTCCCACCGGGAAGGCGCGGGCCGCCACCCCTCGGCCACGGCTTCGAGCGGGCTGAGGGCCGCCGCCCGGCGCGCGGGAACGACGCCCCGGGCGACCGCGACACGCTGCTGCTGCCCG
>NZ_JBEZUT010000108.1:0-25122 GCF_040636595.1 Kitasatospora sp. NPDC036755 | reverse complement strand
CGGCTCGGCGTCGAGCTGGACCAGGAGCTGGCCACCTGCCTCTACACCGGCGTCGCCACCGACACCGGCTACCCAGGCCGCCCCCGAGCCGACGCCCGCGCCCGAGCCGACGCCTGCGCCTGCGCCCGCCGAATCGACGCGGCGGAGCACCTTGCGCCGCATCGCGCGCCCCAAGCCGGAGGCCAAGCCCGAAGCCGAACCGGAAGCCAAGCCGGAAACCAAGCCGGCGCAGGCCGAGGAGGCGGCCAAGCCCGGACCCGAGCCGACCGCCGAGCCCGAGCCCGAGGCACGGTCCGCGACCACGGCTGAGGCGAAGCCCGAGACCGAGGCAGCGGCCAAGCCGGCGGCCGAACCGGCGGCCAAGGCGGAGCAACCGCCCGCCGAGCCCCAGGCCCCGCGCGCCGCCGAGCCCTCGCGCCCGAACCCCGCCCCCGTCCGACCGGCTCCCGCCCGGCCCCCCGCCTCCGCACCGAAGGCCTCCGCACCGAAGGCCTCCGCGCAGGCCGACCCGGTGGCCGTCCAGCCGGCCAAGCCCGTCGCGCCCCGCCCCGTCACCCGCCAGGCCGAGGCCGTCGAGACCCAGGACGGCCCGCCCTGCCCCCGGTGCGGCACGCCCAACCTGCCGGAGCGGAAGTTCTGCCGCCGCTGTGCCGCCCCGCTGACCCCCACCGCGGCCGCCCCCGAGCTGCCCTGGTGGCGTACCCGCTGGCCGTTCCGGCGCCGGGTGCGGGTCGGCGGCTCGGGCAACGCGCTGCGCCGCACCATCGCGCTGCTCGCGCTCGTCGCCGTGGTCGTCGCCGGGATCCTGCTCTACCCGGCGGGGAAGGTCGCGTTCCAGGACGTGCTGGACAAGATCCGCAAGACCGCGCCGATCGCCCCCGCCGGCACCGTGGCGAGCGCCGCCGTCGAGGGGCATCCGGCCACCGCCGCCGACGACGGCCTCACCAACACCTACTGGGGCGCACCCGCGATCGGGGACTCCGTCACCTTCTCGTTCCGCACCCCGTTCCGGCTGGTGGACCTGATCGTCCACACCGGCGACTCGGTGGACCCGGAACACTTCCGGCAGCAGGCCCGCCCCGTCGTCCTCACCCTGGAGGTCACGGAGAAGGGCGGCAAGGTGCACACCCAGCAGGTCTCGCTCAACGACCAGCCCGGCCCGCAGACCGTGCAGACCGGGATCAGCGACGTCACCCAGGTGAAGCTCACCGTTCGGGAGGCCGCCGGCACCGGCCCCGGCCGCGCCATCGCGCTCGCGGAGGTGGAGTTCTTCAAACGCGCCTGACCGCGCCGCCGCCACGGGAGGAAGCGATGGTCTACCGGATCCACTTCACGGCCGAGGACCTGGCCAGGACCCGGCTCTCCGATCCGATGCCGTTCTCCGAACTGTTCGCCGCGGCAAGGGCCTTGCAGGGCCGGGGCCTCGCGGCGCGGCTGGATCCGTGGCGGCGGCGAGCCCTGGCCGGGCTGCCCGGGCGGGCCCGCATGGCGCTGTCCCTGGTGCCGGCGGACGGCTGGGCCCCGACCTTCCTCATGCCCGCGGTGGCCGCCGACCCGGCGCAGCTGCTGGAGCGGGTCCGGGCCACCCCGGGCGGCCTCGTCGGGGCGGAGCTGGCCGCGATCGCCGAGCACCAGCCCGTCCCGGGGTGGGCCCGGCACCTGGCGGACGACGGGGCGCTGCGCGGGGAACTCGCCGACAGCCTCGGCCTCCTCTACGAGCACCTGGTCGGCCGCCACTGGCCGCAGCTCCTCGACCGCCACGCCGCGGACCGGGCGGTCCGGGTGCGTCAGTTCCTCGGTGGCGGCGTCGAGTCCCTGCTGGCCGGGGCCTGCCCCCGGTGGATGCGATGGAACCCGCCGGTGCTGGAGGTCCGCAGCCCGGTCGACCACGACCTGTACCTCCGCGGGCAGGGGATCCTGCTGGGCCCCTCGGTGTTCGCGACCCGGGTCACGGTCAGCGACGACACCCACGGCCAGCCCCTGCCCGTGGTCACCTACCCGGTCGACGACAGCCGGCCCGCCGACTGGTCGGTCCTTCTCGGACCCGACCGGCTGCCGGTCGGATCGACGGTCGCCCTCTCCGCCCTGCTCGGGCACACCCGTGCCGCCGTCCTGGAGACGATCGCCGAACACCCCGGCTGCTCGACGAAGGAACTCGCCGCCCTCGCCGGGATCACCCCCTCCAGCGCCAGCGAACACGCCACCGTGCTCCGCGAGGCCAGGCTGATCGGCACCTCCCGGTACCGCAACGCCGTCCTGCACACCCCGACCGCCCTCGGCCTCGGCGTGCTCGGCGACCCGCCCGATCCGTCCGCTTCCGGCCGGAGTCGGGTGGAGCGGCCCTGATTCGGACCAGCCCGAATCTCGTGGAGCGGCGGTCCGGCGGCCACGGAGACTGAGGAGCGGGCGGCGCCGAAGCCGTCCGCACCACCGACGTCACCGCTCCAGGAGGTCTCCCATGCGATTCGTCCACAAGGCCGGCATCGCCGTCGCGGCCGGTTTCGCCGCCGTCACCACGCTCCTCGCCCCGGTGGCGAACGCCCGACCGGCCGTCACCGCGGCACCGGCCGACTGCTACAAGGGCTACATCTGCGGCTACCTGTACCCCAACTACCAGCACCTGATGTTCCGGTTCAGCGACTGCGGCGTCCTCCAGGAGATCTCCGACGGTATGAACGGCGTCGGGTCCTGGTACAACAACCAGTCCACCGGTACCAAGGCGAAGATGTACGACAAGTACAAGTACCTCGTCTACACCACGCCCGGCGCCCCCTACGGCGACCCCAGCGCCAACTGGGCCCCGATCTGGTACGTCAAGGCCTGCTGACCCCGGCCGCCGCACCGGTCCGGCCGTCGGGCGCGCGCACCGACCCCGACGGCCGGCCCGCCCCCTCGCCGCCCTCCCGGGCCTCACCGCCGGTACCGGCCCCGGCCGTGTCCGCGACCCGGTCGGGATGCCACTCCACCAGCAGGATCGTGGCGTCGTCGCGCAGCCGGTGGTCCTGGTGGGTGACCAGGCCGTGGACCAGGTGGCGCAGCGCCTCCGGCGCGGGTTCGCCGCCGGCCATGTGCTGGACCAGGGTCTGGGCCAGGCGCTGTTCGCCGAAGAGTTCGCCGGCGGCCGAGCGGGCCTCGGTGACGCCGTCGGTGTGGACGAGCACCCGGTCGCCCGGCTGCAGCCGGGTCCGGTGGACGGGCAGCGCCGCGCGATCGAGGAAGAAGCCGAGCCCGAGCGGCAGTTCGGCGTGGCGGCACAGCGCGCCGGCCACCACGTGGCTGCCGCGGATGAGCAGCGGTGCCGGGTGACCGCAGTTCACCCACGTCAGGACGCCGGTGGCGGTGTCGAGTTCGGCGATCACGGCGGTGAGCAGCCGGTCCGGGATCCACTGGGCCAGTGTGCGGTCGATGGTCAGGGCGATGTCGGCCAGTCCGCCGCCGGCCCGCCGGGTGGAGCGGCAGGCCGCGAGCGCGACCGAACTGGCCCCGCCCGAGGCGAGGTCGTGGCCCATGGCGTCGAACACCGACAGGTGCAGGCGGCTACCGGTCATGGCGTGGTCGAAGGCGTCGCCGCCCACGTCGTAGGCGGGCTCCAGGACGGCGCTGGAGGTGACGTCCCGGCTGCCGATGGTGCGCGGCGGGAGGAAGGACCACAGCAGCTCGGCCTGGAGGCTCATCGGCTGCCGGCGGGTGATCTCGACGATGAAGTCGCTGTACGCGCTCTTCGAGACCACCAGCAGGGCGACCAGGGAGGCCAGGGTCTCGCAGCACCCGGCCGTGCGGTCGTCCAGCCGGTCGGCGTCGATCCGCAGGACGCCGATCCGCTCGACCCCGTCGACCAGCGGGAACCAGCCCGTCGCGGGCGGCCCGGAGGACAACTGGGTCCGTTGCAGCCGGTACGCCCGCCCGCCCAGCGTGCCCTGGACGTCGATCCGGTCCCCGGGCGCCGCGGACCCGGGCCCGGCCCAGACCTCCGGGTCGGGCAGCGCGACCAGGTACCGCTGCTGGACGTCGGCGAGGAAGATCCGCGCCCCGCTCGCGCCCAGCTCGCGGGCCGCGTCCCGGACCAGGCCGTACAGCTCCCGCGGGGCGCCCGCCCGGGATCGGTCCAGCACCCGGGCGAGCACCCCGCCCAGGTCCGCGCGGTCGTCGCTCATCACCCGGCACCTCCTGCCGCAGCGGCGTCTACCCAGCCGCGGCCCGCCCACCCGGCCGGCGGGCACGCTCACACCAGCAGGAGCCCCCCGCACCGTTGGGCGCCGTCCTTCATCGCGATCAGGTTCGCGGTGACGTAGCTGATGTTGTTGCGCGAGTGCCACTCGGTCGGGAAGTAGGTGACCAGCCGCGAACTCTGGAACCGGGCCCGGATCTCCGGGACGAAGGCCCGGTACTGGTTGTCCGTGTAGTACCAGAAGGAGTTCTCGTTGTAGAAGGCGACGTGGGTCGGATCCTGGTACGCCCCCCGGCCGTCGGAGCTGGGCGTCATGGTGAGGAGCATCCCGCCCGGAGCCAGCAGCCGGTACAACTCGTTGATCAGCGGGATCTTCTCGGGCACGTGCTCCAGGAAGTCCACCGCCCGGAGCACGCCGACCGAGTCGTCCGGGAGGTCCAGCCGCCCCGGCAGGGTCGCGACGAGGTCCACGCCCTCCCCGGGGTACCGGTCCACGCCCAGGTAGCCGGGCGGCTTGCGGTGCGCCGCGCCGAGGTCCACGGCCAGCAGGCCGCGGCGCTTCGCCCAGGCCAGCGCGTTGGCCTCGATGTACCGGTCGTACAGCGCGACGGTCTCGCGCTGGATGTGCGCGTTGACCTCCGTGTCCCGCTGGGTGTTCCCCGGGTGCATCCGCTGGAGGTACAGGCAGCGCGGGACGTGGTGGAAGTCCCCGGCCTGGAAGAGGCGGCACATCAGGTCCTGGTCGTCGAGCACGGTGCGTGTGGCGTCGTACCCGCCCACCTCCTCGTAGACCCGCCTGCGGAACGCCCGCACGTGGTTCGGCGCGTACCAGATGTACGAGACGTTGTGCGGGGTCGGCGCCATCGCGAGCGCCTGTAGCAGCCGGCGGCCGTCGACCTCCGCCTCCTCGTACCGCCAGCCGTGCTCCTCGTTGAACCGCGAGTCGTCCCGGCCGCCGTCCTCGGTGATCTGGGCGGTGTGGCTGTACACGAGCACCGCCTCGGGGTGCTCGTCGAAGGCGTTCGCCAGCTCCGCCAGGCAGTCGGTGGCCAGCAGGTCGTCGTGGTCGAGCTCGACCAGGATCTCGCCCCTCGCCAGCTCGCAGGCCCGGCGCTTCGCCGCGCCGACACCCCTGATCCCGTCGTCGACCTCCACCCTGATGCGGGCGTCCGGATGCTCGGGCCGCCAGCACGCGCCGTTGTTGAGCACCACGATCCACTCCCAGTCCGAGCGGCTCTGCGCCTTGAGCGTGGCGAGGCACTCGTCGAGGAAGCGCGGTTGGTGGCTCGGCGTGAAGACGGAGAACTTCGGTGTGGGGAGCGACGTCATCGTTCGGTACCTGCCTGGGGGCTGTCGGACTGCCGGGCCGCCGGACTGTCGGGTGGCCGGCTGGGGGATGTGGGGTTTCGGTTCCGGAGCCGGAACCGAAGACGCGGCTCACCCGACTCGCGGGAAGCGGAGCCGAGTGAGCCTGGCGGTGGTCCGGAGGCCGGAGAGGCCGGCACCCCCGGTTCCCGTGAACGGAGTACGGCGGGCGCCTAGGGAGCGCACACCGCGTACGCGGTGACCTGAGTGGCGGGCAGCACGAGGGTGTTGACCTGCCAACCGGTGGCCGGCGAAGTCGCCGAACCCCCGACCGGGATGCTGGAAGCGACGTCGGCGGAGAGCCCCTGGAAGCCACCACCGACCGCATGCGTCCCGGCGGGGCAGGTAGCGGTGGCGCTGCCGATGCCGGTGGCCGTGACGACCACGCTCTGCGCTCCGGAGGCCGGCCCCTGGGCGCCCTGGACACCCTGAGCGCCTTGGACACCCTGTGATCCCTGGACACCCTGAGCGCCTTGGGCACCGGTGGCGCCCTGGGTGCCTTGCGTTCCCTGCGCCCCGGTGGCGCCGGTCGTGCCCTGGGCGCCGGTGGCGCCTTGAGTGCCTTGTGTTCCCTGGGCGCCTGTCGCGCCTTGTGCGCCGGGGGTGCCTTGGAATCCCTGCGTGCCTTGGGTGCCGGTGGCGCCCTGGGTGCCTTGCGTTCCCTGCGTACCAGTGGCGCCGGTTGCGCCCTGGGCGCCGGTGTCGCCCTGGAAGCCTTGTGTTCCCTGGGCGCCGGTGGCGCCTTGTGTGCCAGGGGTGCCGGGGTCGCCTTGGAATCCCTGGGTGCCTTGTGTTCCCTGCGTTCCCTGCGCTCCGGTGGCGCCCTGGCTGCCCGCTGCTCCCTGGGCGCCGACGTCACCCTGCGCGCCCGTCGTGCCCTGCGCGCCTGTTGCTCCTTGCGCGCCCGTCGTGCCCTGGAATCCCGTCGCGCCCTGGGCGCCGACGTCGCCCTGGGCGCCGACGTCGCCCTGGGCGCCGACGTCGCCCTGTGCACCGGGCGTTCCCTGGGATCCGGTGGCGCCTTGTGCGCCGGGGGTGCCGGGGTCGCCTTGGAAGCCCTGCGCCCCCTGGGCGCCGGCCGCTCCTTGAGTACCGGCCGCTCCCTGTGCGCCTGCCGAGCCCTGGGCGCCGGTGGCCCCCTGGGCTCCGGCGGCGCCTTGGGTGCCCGCGGCGCCCTGGACCCCGGCGATGCCCTGAGTCCCCTGGGGGCCCTGAGTTCCCTGACTTCCCTGGGGCCCCGGAGTGCCTTGAGCGCCGGTGGCTCCCTGGGCGCCGGTAGTACCGGTGTTGCCCTGGGAGCCCTGGACCCCCTGGGTGCCCTGCGCGCCGGTGGCACCTTGAGCACCTTGGCTGCCCTGCGGCCCCTGAGGCCCCTGTTGCCCGCAGCCGCAGTGCTCCTCGCAGCAGTGACCTCCTCCTCCGCCGCCGCCCCTCACCGATCCCGTGCGGGCGGCGAAGTCGGAGCTCAGGGCGCCGTTCGGGCCCGGAACGCTGGCGTGGGCGGTGCCGGTGGAGCGCGCTATCGCGTCGGCCAGCGCGGTCGTGGTCGAGGCCAGGTTGACGGCCGCGGCCAGCGCCGCCGCCGTCGACAGCATGGTGATCGTTCTGACACGGGATCTTCGAAGCGACTTCTTCGTCATGGACGGCATCCTCCTGGGAGTCCGGTGACCGGGTGGAATCAGGTGGAATCAGTATGTTTCGGGCGGCTGTGGAGGCTCTGGCGCGTTCCATCCATTGCCCGCCGAATGTCACCCACCAGGGGCCGGTCCGTCGGAGCAGCCGGGCCTCGGGGAATCCAAGGAGTTCCTCTCCCCCCGGTCCGACTGCCCCGGACCGGCGGGCACCGCGCCGACGCCCAAGAGGCCCGGCACCACCCCGGCGCCGGGCCTCCCGTTCCCTCCTGTCGACCGTCATTCGCAGCACCCGGACCGGGTCGACACCCCCGTAGCCGACACGGTCCGGTCACCGCAGGGTGGAACCTCAGTGCGCGTTGCCGCGGAGGTGGCGCCCGGTGCTCCGGTCGTGGACGGCGAGTCTGATGGACCTGCCCGTGTCGGACCGTCCGTCATCGGTGGCCCCCCACCGGTCGTCGCCCTCGTCGATCGTGGCGGGAGGGGCCGACCGGTTCCACCCGGTGTCGGTCGACGTCAGGGTCCACAGGGCACCGGGTGTGCCCGGCCGCTTCGAGGGGCGTTGTGCACGATGCGCAGGGCCGGATCGTCGAGCCGACCCCAGGGCGAGCGCGCCGGCCGGCGTGCCGGTCCGTCCGAGCGTGCTGGTCATCGGATGTCTCCCTTACTCGTCAGGTGAAGAGGCCGACGCTGTGGGCCACTCCCGGGTGGCGGGCTATCCGCAGTGGGTGTGCCAGCGGCTGACTTCCTGATCGTGGATCACACCGCCCCAGTCGATGCAGGTGCCGCGGCCGTCCACGTAGACGGGGCCCGCGTACGACGTGAAGTAGCCGGAGTCGATGTCCTGGATGCCGTCCTCCCGCCCGATCAGGGCATTCATCGAGAGGGCGGCGCCCGGGTGGCCGCGCACGACGATCAGGCAGTTCCGGCCCGACTCCGCGTTCCAGGTCAGGTAGGCCGTTCCGAGGTTCCCGATCGCCGCGGAGTCGATGAGCTTGTGCCCGCTCCCGCAGAGTCCGGGCCCGTCAGCGCGGGCGTCGGGGGCGGCGAGGACGAGCAGTCCCGCCGCCATGACCCCCGCGAGGACAGCGGAAACCGAACTTCTGAGGCCCCGTCGCCGCTGGGGGCCGTCACGAGTGCCGATCATGATCCCCTTCCTTGCTCTCGCTACCCGCAGTGCGGACGAGTGGGTGGGTGGGACATGGTCAATCGCAGTGCGAGTGGCTCTCCCCGTACCTTCCGTAGAGGTACGAGCCGCCCCAGTCCACGCAGCTTCCCTTGGCGTAGACGTAGACCGGGCCGGCGTAAGCGGTGAAGTCACCGATGTCGGAGTCACGGGACGCTTCGTCGCCGGACCGTTGGATCCAGGCGCTCATGGAGTGGGCGGACCCGGGGTATTCGGCCACCGTCACGACGCAGTTGTAGCCGTTGTCCGAATAGGTCAGGAAGATGTTGGCGCCCGACTCCAGCCGCAGGCTGTCGATGACCCGGTACCCGCTGCCGCAGGCGCCGTTGTACCCGGCGACCGCCTGAACCGTTCCGAGCCGCGGCGGAACCTCGGCCGCGGACGCCGTCGCGGGCGATGCCGTCAGCAGCACTCCGCCGGCGACCAGCGATGCCGCCGCTGCCTTGAAGTTGCCCTTCATTTCTCTCCTTCGAGATTGGTTCCCGCGTGGTGATTCGCTCCATCGGCGGGAATTCGACCGGTCTGATGGGGGGCGTGTGCTCGGCCGAGCTGTGGAAGCGGCAGAGCCACGGGCAGGTGCGACCCTCGGCCGTACCCCGCCCGGGTGATCGCGTCGAGCCTGCTTCGCGCCATCCGGCAGGAGGGCCGGAGTGACGCCCGATGCCCGCACTGCGGACTTCGATCTCCGCTGATGCGTCAGTCGCGGGCCCTTCCGAGGACAGGGACGTGCGCGCCGACCAAGGCTTTCCGGCTCTCCGACGGGTGGAGGGGCCTCAGTGCTGGCCGGTGCAGGCCCCCTGCTGCAAGCACGCACGCGCCGGGCCCGAGCCGTCGACCATATTGCCGAAGGAGTCGGAGCCTTTCGCCTCCCACCACTGCGAGGTGCTGGCGTTCTCCACCCAGAACCACTGCCCCTTCGTACCACCGGAAAGGCGGGCCCAGTTCGCCTTGCACGAAGGGCTGTAGCGCAGTTCGATCGTGCCGTACTCCGACCACGCCGATTCCACCGTGTAGGCGTCCGTGTTGCATCCCATGTCCACGGGGTCCTGTCCGTTGCAGGAGGACCTGTAGCAGCCGGCCGTGACCTGGGTGGTGGTGGCGGATGCGGTCGGAGCGGTGAGCCCGGTCAGCGCGGTCGCGGCCGCTGCGAGGCCGAACAGGGTCGTGACTGCGCGGTTCGTGAGTTTCATGGGGATTCCCTTTCCTTGGAGACGGGATGGTTGGTGCTGTCCGGTCGGCCCGGGAGCGGTCGCCGCGTGCGCGCGGCGGTGCGGGCGGGCCGGTGTCAGGGGTGTTCGGTGTCGTGCTCCGGCCCTGACACAGCCGAGCTTTCAGGGCCGGCCGGTTGTTGCGCAGCCCTCCCCGCCATGTGAAACAAAGTGCCGCTCGGCGGGCATGGACGGCCGGGGGGAACGGGGCGGGCCGCAGAGGAGGCGTTGCATCGGCGTCCGACCCTGCCTTCGCGCCCTTCCGGTAGGAGGAGCGGGACCACATGCGACGTCCGTACTGCGGACTTCGAGTTCCGCCGATGCATCAACTGCACGCCCTGGCGAGGGAAGGGGTCTGCGCTACTACGGCAGCTTCCCGGATCCCCGAACGGGCGGAGGGATCTCAGTGCCAGCCGGTGCAGATGGGCTGGTCCTCGGTTTCGATGCAGGCTCGCGCTTCGACCGAACCGTCGACCATGTTGCCGAAACTGGTGGAGCCGGTCGCGCTCCACCCGTGGATGTTGCCGTTCGTGTTCTGAACCCAGAATTCCTGCCCGACCGAGGTGCCGGAGATTCGGGCCCAGTTCGCCCTGCACGAGGAGCTGTAGCGCAGTTCGATCTTGCCCTTCGCCGAATCCGTCCAACCCACCGTGTAGGCGTCCGTGTTGCATCCCATGTCCACCGGGTCCTGTCCGTTGCAGGAGGGCCCGTAGCAGCCGGCCGTGACCTGGGTGGTGGTGGCGGATGCGGTCGGAGCGGTGAGCCCGGTCAGCGCGGTCGCGGCCGCTGCGAGGCCGAACAGGGTCGTGACCGTGCGGTTCGTGAGTTTCATGGGGATTCCCATTCCTTGGAGACGGGATGGTTGGTGCTGTCCGGTCGGCCCGGGAGCGGTCGCCGCGTGCGCACGGCGGTGCGGGCGGGCCGGTGTCAGGGGTGTTCGGTGTCGTGCTCCGGCCCTGACACAGCCGAGCTTTCAGGGCCGGCCGGTTGTTGCGCAGCCCTCCCCGCCATGTGAAACAAAGTGCCGCTCGGCGGGCATGGACGGCCCGGGGGAAGGGGGCTGGCCGCTGAGGAGGCGTTGCAACGGCCGTTCCCTGTGCGTACGTTGACGGTCCGGTGTGTGTCGCCGAGTCAAGGGGAGGGCCGGGATGGGCCGGCAGGAGAGTCCGCTGGACCCGGCCGACGGGCCGGTGCAGCGCTTCGCGTCGGAGCTGCGCCGGTTGCGCGGGGAGGCGGGGGACCTCACCTACCGGGCGATGGCCGGGCGCACCCGCTACTCGGTGGCGACGCTGTCCCGGGCAGCCGGCGGGCAGCAACTTCCGTCGTTGCCGGTGGTGTCGGCCTACGTGGAGGCCTGTGGCGGGGACGCCGCGGAGTGGGAGCGGCGCTGGCACGCCGTGGTGCGGGAGGCGGCCGCCGGGGGCGGTGACGACGCCGGTGCGCCGTACCGGGGCCTGGCCCGGTACGAACCGGGTGACCGGGACCGGTTCTTCGGCAGGGACGGGCTCGTGGCCGACCTGCTGGAGCTGGTGGACTCCCGCCGCCTGGTCGCCGTGGTGGGCGCCTCGGGCAGCGGCAAGTCCTCCCTGCTGCGGGCCGGTCTGATCCCCGCGCTCCGGGACCGGGGCGCGACGGGCACAGGTCCGGCCGCCGTCCGGATCCTCACGCCCGGCCCGCGGCCCGCCTCCGACCACGCCGCGGTGCCGGCGCCCGCGAGCGGCCCGGGCGACACGGTGCTGGTGGTGGACCAGTTCGAGGAGGCGTTCACGCTGTGCGCAGATCCTGCGGAACGCGCCGCCTTCCTCGGCCTGTTGCTGGCGGCCTGCGAGCCGGACAGCCGATTACGGGTGGTCCTGGCGGTGCGGGCGGACTTCTTCGGCCGCTGTGCGGAGCACCACGGTCTCGCCGTGGCCCTGCGGGAGGCCACGCTGCTGGTCGGGCCGATGGGTGCCGCCGAGCTGCGGGAAGCGATCGTCAAGCCGGCCGCGGACGCGGGCCTGATCGTCGAGCGTGCCCTGACGTCGAGGATCATCGAGGAGGTCGAGGGGGAGCCGGGCGGGCTCCCGCTGCTGTCGCACGCCCTGCTGGAGACCTGGCGCCGCCGCAAGGGCAGGGCCCTGACGGTGGCGGCCTACGAGTCCGCCGGCGGAGTGCGCGGTGCCGTGGCCCGGACCGCGGAGGAGGCCTACACCGGACTGACGCCGCGGCAGGCCGTCATCGCCCGGCGCGTCCTGCTGCGACTGGTCGCTCCGGGCGACGGCACGCAGGTCACCGGCCGTCCCGCCGACCGTGCCGAGCTGGAGTCCTCGGGGGCCGTCGACGCGGACGCCGACACCGCGTCGGTGCTGGAGGCTTTGGCCCGGGCCAGGCTGATCACCCTGGACGGCGACACCGTCCACCTGGCGCACGAGGCGCTGATCAGCTGCTGGCCGCGGCTGAACGGGTGGGTCGAGGACGCCCGGGAGAGACTGCGCCACCACCGGCGCCTCACCGAGGCGGCCAGGGCGTGGGAGGACCTGGGCCGTGACCCCGGAGCGCTCTACCGGGGCATCCGCCTGGCGGCGGCCGAAGCGGCCTTCGCGGCCGGCGGGCACCGCGACGACCTCACCCCGGCGGAGCTCCGATTCCTCACCGCCGGCCTCGCCGCCCGCGACCAGGAGCACCGGAGGGCGGCGCGTTCCACGCGGCGGCTGCGCACCCTGCTCGCCGCGCTGTCCGCCCTGGTCGTGCTGGCGCTGCTGGCCGGGGTGATGGCGTGGCAGCAGAGCCGGACCGGCGAACGCCGCCGGACGGAGGCCGCCGCCCGCCGCGCCGCCGCGGTGGCGGACGGCATGCGCTCGTCCGACCCGGTCACGGCGATGCGGTTGAGCCTGGCCTCGTGGCGGGCCGCCGATCTGCCCGAGTCCCGGTCCGCGCTGCTCGGCGCCGCCGTCCAGGCGGACCGGGACGTGTTCACCGATCCGCCGTCGGGCCGGGCCGTCCAGCAGACGCACTTCCTCAGCGGGGACGGGCGCACGGTGGTCGGTGTCGGCCGGGACGAGGTGGTGGCGTGGGACGTCGGCACGCACCGGCGGGTGGCCTCGCTGCCCGGTCTGGGGGCCGAGGCCGACGACGTGGAGGACTTGAGCGCCGACGGCCGGACCCTCGTGGTGTTCCGGTACGACCACGTGAACGTGTGGGACCTGACGGCGGGGAGCGCGGGAGGGGCCCCGGTGGCGTCCCACCCGTTCGACCCCGGCTCGGACGGAACGGCGGCCCGGCTCGGTCCGAGCGGACGGACCCTGCTCCTCTACGCCACCGAGGGCGCGGACGACGTGGTCCAGCTCCGGGACTCCCGTACCGGCCGGCTGCTGCTCGAACGCCGTGTCAGGGCCGCTGAACGCAGGTCGGCCGGTCGTGACGACCTGCGCCGCGTACCGGGTGCCAGGCAGCAGCAGATGTGGCGGGAACTCCGCGTGCTGAACTACCCGTACCCCGATGCCTCCGTCAGCCCCGACGACCGTCTGATGGCGCTGTGCGTTCCCGGCGGGCCGGTCCAGGTGTGGAACGTGCCCGAGCAGCGCGAGGTCCCCGTCCCGGGGGCTCCCGAGGTCAGCGCGCGGCAGTGCCTCGGCCAGGCGGTCGGGTTCACGCCGGACAGCCGCCGGCTGACGGTCGTCGACGGCGAGGGAGTGCGGATCTGGGACCTCGCCTCGGGGACGGAGCTCCCGCGGATCGAGCACGCCGACATCACGGAGGCGGCGTTCAGCGCGGACGGAACGCTCATGGTGGCCTCGGACGGCGAGGAGCTGCTGCTGTGGCGCCTGGACACACCGTCGACCCCGATCCTCCGGCATCCGCTCGCCAACACCGACGCCGGCCAGTTCAGGCTCGATCCGGAGGAACACAGGATCCGCTACCTGGAAGGCTCGACCGGAGCCGCGGTCCGTACCGTCGACCTCACGAACGCCCTCGCCCCGGCCTGGACGAGCCGGCCGGTCGCGGCCGCCGTGTTCAGCCCCGACGGCAGGACGCTCGCCACCGTGCTGGCGCACGAGGAGGACAGCTCGTACAGCATCCAGCTGAGGGATCCGCGCGGCGGAGGACAGGTCGTGGACCTGCCCGTCGGGTCCTGCCTGCCACCCTGGGAGGGCACGCGGCTCTCCTTCTCCTGCCCCGTCGTCATGGCGTTCCGCCCCGACGGGGGAGCGTTCGCCTACGGCGTCGTCGACCGCCGGCAGCCGACGGCACCGCCCAGGGTGTCCGTCTGGGACGTCTCCGCCGGCCGTACGACCGGGGCCCTGGACCTCGCGGCTCCCGACCGGCGTGTGGCGGTCGAGGTCAACGCGATCGCCTTCACCCCGGACGGACGGTCGCTCCTGGTGTCACGGATGCCGCGGGAGGAGGCGGTGGAGGTCTGGGACATCGCCGGAGGGGCCAGGACCCGGGTGATCTCCGGCATCGGCGGAGAACAACTCGCCGTCCGGCCGGACGGGCGGCTCCTCGTCGCCTCGCACAACCAGGTCGCCGACCTGCCGGCGGGCCGGGCGGCCGCACGGACGTTCACCCAGAACACCACCCACGCCGTGGCGTTCGGTCCGGGCGGCACGTACCTGGCCACCGGCGACGAGGCCGGCCGCGTCACGCTCTGGGACGGCTCCGCCGAGCGGAACCTGGGTGTCCTGCCCGGCACCTTCCGGCCGGACACCGCGAGGGCGCTCGACCCGATCTCCGCCCTCGCCTTCTCCCACGACGGCCGGGCCCTGGCCGCCGCGGGCACCGACGGCACGCTGCGGATGTGGGACCTCGCGTCCCACCAGCCGCTCGGCCCGGCCCTCCCCGTGCCGGGAGGCGCCGCCCTCTCCCTGGCGTTCGGCCCCGACGACCGCACCCTGCGCACGGCGACCGAGCACGTGCCGGTGCACGAGGTCACCGTGGCCCCGGACCGGGAGGCCGTCGAGGTCTGCGAACGGGCCGGGGGCGGACTGCCGCGAGCCGACTGGGAGATCTACCTTCCGGAGGTGCCCTACCGGAAGGTCTGCTGACCCCGGCGGTCCCGTCGTCACCGGACCCGGACCCGGACCCGGAGCCGGAACCGGAGCCGGCACCGCGCCGGGGCGGCCGCCGCCGGCTCAGCGGTAGAGCGCCACCCGGGGCTCGACCGTCCCCTGGACCGGGGCCGTCCCGACGACGGTGACCCGGTAGCGCTCGGTCAGGGTGTGGTGGCCGTGCAGGACGATCTTGGCCGGGGCGAGCCGGGTGTACAGCGTGCCGGTCTGGCTGCCGAGCGGCAGGGTGCGCCAGTGGCCGTCCGCGGAGAGCACTTCGAGCCGGATGCTCGCCGGATCGAGGAACGGGCCGTTCGCGGGGGACTCGATGAGGATTTGCGGGGCCACCGTCCGGTCCGCCGAGGAGTCGTTGCGGTAGGAGACGGTGACCACCCGCTGCCCGTGGTCGGACGGCAGCGGGGAGGTGGCCTCGTTCACGAAGCCGACCGGCAGGGTGCCGGTCGCGGACGGGGTGCCGGTCGCCGCCTGGGCCGGGGCGGTCAGCAGGACGGTCGGCACGGCGGCGGCGGCCGCGGCCAGTGCCAGGCTCCGACGGGGGATCTTCCGGGTGCGCATGGCGCCTCCTTCGGTCGACCGCCGGGGCACGGGGTGCGCCGACTGGTCCGGGCAGGTCCGTACGCACCACCCTGCCCCCTCACCCGGAAAGCCGCACGCCGGGCCGGTCGCCGGGCCTGCCGTCCGCTCTCGACACCGGCCCGCCGGAGCGCCGGGAGGGGCGGCCGACGGCCACCGGGACTGGGCCGAACGTGCGACGGCCGGAGCCACGAGGCCGCCGCGCCGCCCCCGCCGCGGCCGGGCCCCTTACCGTGGGCGCAAGCTCCGCCCGGCGGCCCCGCCCCGCGCGGAGCGCCCGGACGCCGGGGAGGTCGTGGGAAACGGGGGCGCGAGAACGGGAGGGCGGCGTGCGGGCGCGTTCGGTGGAGGAGCCGGGGCAGCGGATGCCGATCCTGATCCGGTACGGCCACCGCTCCTGGCTGGTGCCCCTGGCGGTGCTCGCCCTGGTGGTGGGTGTGGACGCGGCGACGCCCGTGACCTTCGCCTCCGTCAGCTGGCTGGTGATGGTCCCGGTGGTCGCCGCCGGGCTGTGCGGGCCGGCCGCCACCGTGCTGTTCGCCTTCCTCGCCGTCGCCGTCTACCCGGCCGTGGACAGCTTCTGGAACAAGACCCAGGGGACGGAGGACTTCCTGCTGGTGATCGCGGGGGCCGTCCTGTCCGTGCCGATCAGCGTCTTCCGCGCCCAGGCCGCGGCCTACGTCCGCCACCTCCAGGGCGCGGCCGAGACCACCCGTCAGGTGGTGCTGCGCCCGGTGCCGCCGGGGTGGGGCGGAGTGGACTCGGCGGCCCGCTACCTGGCCGCCGATGTCGAGGCCCGGGTGGGCGGCGACTTCTACGACGTGCTGGCCACCCCGTTCGGGGCGCGGGTCATCCTCGGGGACGTCCAGGGCAAGGGCCTGCCGGCGGTGTCCGCGGCGGCGGCCCTGGTCGGCTGCTTCCGGGAGGCCGCCTTCCACGAGGCCGACCTGGCCACCGTCGCGTCCTGGTTGGAGGAGCGGCTGCACCGGCAGAACCTGCTGGCGGAGCGGCTGGGGGAGCGGGAGGAGCGATTCGCGACGGCGGTGGTGGTCTGGTTCCCGGCCGACGCGCCCGGGGAGGTGGTGGTGGTCAACTTCGGCCACGACAGCCCTCATGTGCTCGGCCCCGCGGGCGTGCGGCAGCTGCCGCCGGGCGACGGCGCCCCCATCGGGCTGGCCGAGCTGGCCGGCGGGCTGCCGGAGGTGCGGCGGCTGCGGCTGGGCCCGGGGGAGACGGTCCTGATCGTCTCGGACGGGGTGACCGAGGCCCGCGACCGGACGGGTGCCTTCTTCTCCCTGCGCGCCCACCTGGACCGGCTGGCCGGCGGGGCGGGGCCGGTCGACCCCGGGCGCCTGGTCGACGAGGTGGCGGCCGCGGTGCTCCGGCACACCGGCGGCCGGCTCACCGACGACACCGCCCTGCTCGCCGTCCGGACGCCGCCGGTGGCCCCGGCGGAGCAGGTGCACCAGGTGGACCAGGTGGGGCCGGCGGACCCGACGAACCCGGCGGACGGAGCCCGCCTCAGTCCTCGGCGCGGCTGATCGCGCAGGCCAGGACGCCGGGCAGCCGGGCCAGTTCGACGGTGAGGGCGGACAGGTCCCCGCGGCCGTGCAGGGTGATGAACACCTCCGCGGTCCGCTCGTCGGTGTCGTGGCCGGCTCCGGCGGGCGGTGTGGCCCGGTCGACGGTCGCCAACTCGGCGACGGAGAAGCCCTCGGCGGTGATCCGGGCGAGCAGCAGGCGGAGCAGACCCTGGCCCTCGGTGTAGGTCACGCGGCAGCCGACCGGGCGGGTGCCGAGCCTCGGCAGCCGGTGGGTGAGGGGCCGCAGGACGTAGCCGACGAAGAAGTAGGCGGCGGTGGCCGCGGTGGCGAGCAGCGGCAGTCCGGCGGCGGCCGCCGTGCCGATCGCGGCGGTCAGCCAGACGGTGGCGGCCGTGGTCAGCCCCCGGATCGAGCCGCGCTGGACGAAGATCACGCCGGCGCCGATGAAGCCCAGTCCGGAGACGATCTGGGCGGCCATCCGGGACGGGTCCAGGGTGACCACGCCGGCCTCGACGACGTCGCCGAAGCCGTACTTGCTGACCAGGGTGAAGAGCGCCGCGCCGAGGCCGACGACCGTGTAGGTGCGCAGTCCGGCGGCCTTCTGCCTGATCTCCCGTTCGAGGCCGATCGCGCTGGCCAGGACCAGGGCGATGGCGAAGTCGGTGAAGTGCAACCACCCTTGTGCGAAAGGCTCGTTGGCCGCGCCCAGTGTCATCGACTCCTCCTGTTCGGTGAAGCGGGACCCCTGAGCGTACGTCTCATCAGACGATCGGACCGGCGCTCGGGCGGGCCGACTTGAGGGGCCGGAGTGGTGTCGAAGCGAACCGAGGGCGCGCCACTCCGGCGGGCGCCGACGGAGCGCGAGCCCGGTCACGCCCGGGCCGGCCGCGCCGCCCCGGCCGTCGCGCCCCCGGTCCGATCGGAGCGTCGCGCCCAGGTCGGCGCGCTCCGGCCGTCGCGCTCCGGCTGTCGCGAGCCGTGAACTCAGGCCGGGGGCACGGGCCGCAGCCGGAAGGCCTCCCCCTCGGCGACGACCCGGCCGGCGGTGGGCGGGGCGAAGTGGGTGCCGAGCAGCAGGGTGTCGGTGCCGGCGAGCGATTCGAGCAGGGCGCGCCGGGTGGCCGCGGACTGCCGGGGGTCGATGTCGACGCAGGCGCCGATGGCGGGGTGGGCGAGCTGGACGGGATGGTGGAGGCAGTCGCCGGTGATCAGCGCCGTCCGCCCCCGGCTGGTCAGTTCGACGGCGAGGTGTCCCGGGGTGTGGCCGGGGGTGGGCAGCAGGCGCAGGCCGGGCAGGAGCTCCAGGCCCTCGGCCGGGACGTCGACCAGGTCCAGCAGGCCGGCCCGTTCGACCGGGAGCACCGAGTCGCGGAACATCCCGGCGCGGGCCTCGTCCATCGGGTAGCCGGCCCAGAACTCCCGTTCGGCGCGGGCGGTGAGGTAGCGCGCGCGGGGGAAGGTGGGCGCCCACGCGCCGTCCACCGCCCGGGTGTTCCAGCCGACGTGGTCGGCGTGCAGGTGGGTGAGGACCACCAGGTCGACGGAGTCGGGCGGGAATCCGGCGGCGGCGAGGCGCTCCGGGTAGTCGGTGCGCAGGTCGTGCCAGGCCGGGTTGGCGCGCTCCTTGCCGTTGCCGATGCCGGTGTCGACGAGCACGCGCAGGCCGTTCAGGACGAAGGCGAAGCTGTGGCTGTGCAGGCGCAGCGCGCCGTCGGAATCGGTGAAGTCGGGGCGCAGCCAGTCGTGGCCGGCCACCAGTTCGGGGGTGGCGTCGGGCAGCAGCCACCGGCCGGTCGCGGGCGGCAGCGGGACTTCGTCGACGCGGTGGACGGTGACGTCGCCGACCGTCCAGGAAGGGGTACGGGTGCTGGGCATGGGGTCGACTCCTCCACCGTAAAAGCGATTTGTTTGCGTTAGTGAGACCGTAGAGCCTAGGGTCGCGTTAACGCAAACACTTTGCGTTTGATGGAGGCCCCTCGCCCGACTCCCTGTCCCGGCCTCCCGCCGCACCGCCCACGATCAGGAGCGCACCGATGCCTTCCCCCGAACTCACCCCGCCCGAGGCCGCCCGCTGGGCCGCCCGGGCCGGGCTCGCCCTGCCGGCCGACCGTCACGCCGCGGTGGCGGCCACCGCCGAGCACATCCAGTCCGTCGTCGCCGTCCTGCGGGAGCTCGACTTCGCGGACACCCCGCCCGGCGCCGCCTACCGTGCGGGAGAGGAGCGCCCCGATGCGGCCGTATGAGCTGACCCTCGCCGGCGCCGCGACGGAGATCCGGGAACGGCGGCTGTCCCCCGTGGAGCTGGTCGACTCCGTGCTCGACCGGATCGAGCGGGTGGAGCCGCACCTCGGCGCGTACGCCGCCGTCGCCGCCGAGCAGGCCCGCGAGGCGGCCCGCGAGGCCGAGCGGGAGATCGCCCGGGGCCGGTACCGGGGGCCGCTGCACGGCGTCCCCGTCGGGCTCAAGGACCTGATCGACGTGGCCGGCGCGCCCACCAGCGCGAGTTCCCGGGTCCGGGACGGGCACCTGGCGGCCGCCGACAGCACGGTGGCCGCCCGGCTGCGGGCCGCCGGCGCGGTCCTGGCCGGAAAGACCCACACCCACGAGTTCGCCTACGGCCTGACCACCCCGCAGACCGGCAACGCCTGGGGCCGGGGCCGGGTCGCCGGAGGCTCCAGCGGCGGATCCGCCGTCGCTGTGGCCTCCGGTGCGGCGACCTTCGCCCTCGGCACCGACACCGGCGGCTCGATCCGGGTGCCCGCGGCGCTGAACGGGGTGGTCGGCCTCAAGCCGACCTACGGACTGGTGCCCCGGCACGGCATCACCCCGCTGTCCTGGTCGCTCGACCACGTCGGCCCGATCACCCGCACCGTCGAGGACGCGGCCCTGGTCCTCGGCGCCCTCGCCGGGCACGACCCCCGCGACCCCGCCTCGGTGGCCGCCCCCGCCACGGACTACCGGCCGGAACCGGAGCCGGACCTGACGGGCCTGCGCATCGGCGTGCCGACCGACCACTACGTCGACCACGTGGACGCGGAGGTGGCGGCCGCCGTCCGCAGCGCCGTCGAGCAGCTGGAGGCGCTCGGCGCCCGGCCCGTCGAGGTCGGGATCCCGATGGCCCGCTACCTCCTGCCCACCCTGTGGGGCCTGGTGGCGCCGGAGGCCAGTGCCTACCACGCGCGCACGCTGCGCACCGTACCCGAGCTGTACCGGGCCGACGTGCGGGTGCTGCTGGAGGCGGGCGAGCTGATCGGCGCGGGCGACTACCTGCGTGCCCAGCGCGCCCGGACGATGATCCGGGAGGCGTGGGCGGGAGCCCTGTCGGGGGTCGACGTGATCGCCGCCCCGACGGTGCCGACCACGGCCGTCCGGGCCGGCCAGGAGAGCGTCACCTGGCCGGACGGTACCGTCGAGTCCGTCGCGGACGCCTACGTCCGGCTCTGCGCCCCGGCCAACGTCACCGGCGTGCCCGCGCTCTCCGTCCCGGCCGGCCGGGACTCGGCGGGCCTGCCGATCGGTCTGCAGCTGCTCGGGCGGCCGTTCGGCGAGCGGACGCTGCTGCGGGTGGGCCACGCCTACGAGCGGACGCGGCCCGCGCGGGAGCTCGCGCCGGTGCTCTGAGCGCGCCCGGGCCGGGCCCCGCGTGCGCCCGCTCCCGGGGCCCGGCCAAACGCAAAGGCGGCGCTTTAGGATGGAGCCATGAGTCCTCGGCAGATGGTCCGCCCGGGCGGCCGCAGCGCCCGGGTGCAGGAGGCGGTGCACACCGCCGTGCGCGAGCTGCTCGCGGAGGTCGGCCGCGAGGCGCTCACCGTGCCGATGGTCGCCCAGCGCGCCGCGGTCACCCCGTCCACGGTCTACCGCCGCTGGGGAGACCTGGCGGAGCTGCTCTCCGACGTCGCGGTGGAGCGGCTACGCCCCGACACCGCGCCGGAGGACCGCGGCGGCCTGCACGCCGACCTCACGGCCTGGGCCGAGCAGTTCCTCGACGAGATGGGCTCCGCCTCCGGCCGCGCGTACGTCCGCGACGCCCTGCTCGGCGACCCGGACGGCGGCAACGCCGGCCAGTGCTCGGGCTATGCCGCCGAACAACTCGCCCTCGTGCTCGCCCGGGCGCGGGCCCGGGGCGAGGAGACCCCCGAGGTGGAGACCGCCATGGACCGCCTGGTCGCCCCCCTGATGTACCGGATCCTCTTCCGCCCCGCCGGTCTCGACGCCGACTACGCCCGCCGCCTCGTCGCCGACCTGCTCGGCAACACGCCCGTCTGACAGCGCGCGGCCCCCTCCGCGGCTACGACTGCGGCTGCTCCGGCGGCGGGGCGAGCAGCATCGGCCAGTCGCCGTCGGGTCCGAGGAGCTCGTCCAACGTGGTGTCCGGCGCCGCGGTGAAGACGGCCGTGCCCTCGTGGAGCCGGTCGGCCAGGGCCTGGTCCACGGTGGCCTCGGCGCGCAGGACGAGGACGGCCGCCGGGTCGGCGGCCGAGCGCAGCGGGAATCCCGCCGGGTCGACCCCCGCCCGGTCCAGTACGCCCGGGTGGACGGCGATGCCGACCGTCAGCCGGCCCCCGTCGTGGGAGTGTTCGGCCCAGCCGTCGGTCCGCACCAGGTGGAGGACCTCGTCGCCCTCGTAGCAGTGCCCGGCGAGGCGGGCCACGGCCTGCTCCCCGGGGGTGCCGTCGGGGTCGACGACCAGGACGGCGACCGGGGTCGCCGGCTCGTCCGGGTCGAGGCCGGAACGGATGTGGAGCCGGGCCATCCGGGCACCTCCGGGGTCGTACGGGCGGGTTGGCGTCGGGTGCCAGTACACACCGGGCCACCGACAGCGCCGCCGCGGGGGCCGTCAGCGGCCTTCCATCAGGCGGTACATGCCGACCGAGTCGTGGGTGGCGGTGTCCGCGAAGCCGAACTTCTCGTAGAGGAAGCGCGCGGGGCCGTCCGCGATCAGCGAGACGTACGCGGTGGCGGGGGCCCGGCGTTCCAGTTCCTCGGTGAGCGCCGCCATGATGCGCTTGCCGAGGCCGTGGCCCTGGTGCGCGGGGTGGACGCAGATGTCGGTGATCTGGAAGGCGGTGCCGCCGTCGCCGATGATCCGCCCCATGCCGATGGGCTCGCCCGCGTGGTGGAGGACCACGCCGTACCAGGTGTTGGGGAGGGCGAGCGCGACCGCCTCGGGGGCCTTGTCGGAGAGGCCGGCGTCGGTGCGCAGGCGCCGGAACACCTCGACGGTGGGCGCGCCGGAACGGAGTTCGTAAGGGTCACTCGCTGCATTCATAGCTTACATACTATCCGCTCGGGACCCTCGCCCGGTCCCGGCCGCTCGGGTGAACGCGCGGCGCGACATGCCCGGACCGGGCGGGGGGCCGTGGAGGCGGAGGTGATGATCGCCGGGTTGCCCGGAGCCCCACCCGTCGGAGGCGTACATGCGGATTCTTCTCCTCGCCAGCGCGTTCAACAGCCTCAGTCAGCGGCTGCACGCCGAACTGCGCGACCGGCGTCACACCGTGGACGTCCAACTGGCCGGTGAAGACGAGGAGTTGCTCGACACGGTGCGCCGCCTGAAGCCCGACCTGGTGCTCGCGCCGATGCTGCGCACGGCGATCCCGCGCGGGCTCTGGACACGGCTCACCTGCCTGGTCGTCCACCCCGGACCGCCGGGCGACCGCGGCCCCTCCTCCCTCGACCGGGCGATCCAGGAGGGCCGCGCCGAGTGGGGCGTCACGGTGCTCCAGGCCGAGGCGGAGATGGACGCCGGGCCGGTCTGGGCCTGGGCGCCCTGCCGGCTGCCCGAGCGCGGCAAGAGCGACCTCTACCGCAACGAGGTCGCCGACGCGGCGGTGGCGGCCGTACTGCTCGCCGTGGAGCGCTTCGCCTCGGGCGCGTACCCGCCCCAGCCGCAGTCCGGCCCCGGCTGGACCGCCACCGTCCGCACCCGGCCCGTCCTGCGCCAGGAGGAGCGCCGGATCGACTGGACGGCCGACCCCACCGAGGCCGTGCTGCGCAGGCTCCGCGCCGCGGACTCCCGCCCCGGGGTGCTGGACGAGCTGTGCGGCGGCACCTGGTACCTGCACGGCGGGCACCGCGAGCCGGAGCTGCGGGGCCGCCCGGGCGACCTGCTCGCCACCCGCGGCGGCGCCGTCTGCCGGTCCACCGTGGACGGCGCGGTGTGGATCCCCGAACTGCGCCGCCGCAACCCCGGCGGCCCCGCGGGCGTCAAGCTCCCCGCCGTGACGGCGCTCGGCGGCCTGCTGCCCGCCCTGCCGGAGGTGGCGGCGCCGCTGATGCCGGAGGAGGACGACGGCCCGGTCTGGTCGGACATCCGCTACCGGGAGGAGGGCCCGGTGGGACTCCTGCGCTTCTCCTTCCCGGGCGGCGCGATGTCCACCGGCCAGTGCCGCCGGCTGCTGGCGGCCTACCGCTACGCCGTCGCCCGGCCGACCTCGGTGCTGGTGCTCGGCGGCGGCCGGGACTTCTTCTCCAACGGCATCCACCTCAACGTGATCGAGGCGGCGGCGGACCCGGCCGTCGAGTCCTGGGACAACATCACCGCGATGGACGAGCTGGTCGACGCGGTGCTCACCACCACCGACCGGCTGGTGGTCGCCGCCGTCGGGGGCAACGCCGCGGCCGGCGGGGTGATGCTGGCGCTGGCGGCGGACGAGGTGTGGTGCCGCGACGGTTCCGTCCTCAACCCGCACTACCGGCTGATGGGGCTGTACGGGTCGGAGTACTGGACGTACTCCCTCCCGCGCCGGGTCGGCGCGGCGGCGGCCGAGCGGCTTACCCGTCAGGCGCTGCCCGTCTCCGCCGCGGCGGCCGAGCGGATCGGCCTGGTCGACCGGGTGCTCGCCTGCGGGCCGGAGGAGTTCGGGCGGAAGGCGGCCCACCTGGCCGGGCTGCTCGCCGCCTCGCCGACCACCCAGCAGCGGATCGGGGCGAAGAAGGCCGCGCGGGAGGCCGACGAGCGGACGAAGCCGCTCGACGCGTACCGGGAGGAGGAGCTCGCGGTGATGCACCGGCAGTTCTTCACACCCGAATCGCCGTATCACGCGCTGCGTTCCGCGTTCGTCCGCAAGCGCCCGGTGGCGACGGGGCCCGCCGCGCGAGCGTGACCCGAACGGCCCTGCCGGGCTTGCCTCCCCGGGTGCCGGTTCCCGCCGCGCGGACCGGCGCCCGGCCCGGACCGTTGCTATGACTGGCTTCGAGCCATTCCCTTCGGCTCCCATCCCCGAGGAGGCATCCTCATGGGTGCTGCAACAGCTGCAACAGCCGCAACGACTGCGACAGCCGCACCGACCGACACCGACGTGGTGCACATCCTGTGGATCAACGCCGGCCTCAGCTGCGACGGCGACTCCGTCTCGCTGACCGCCGCGATGCAGCCCAGCATCGAGGAGATCGTCACCGGTGCCCTGCCCGGCCTGCCCGAGGTCGCCGTGCACTGGCCGCTGATCGACTTCGAGTGCGGCCCGGTCCAGGGCGCGGACAACTTCGTCGAGTGGTTCTTCAAGGCCGACCGCGGCGAGATCGAGCCGTTCGTCCTGGTCGTCGAGGGGTCCATCCCCAACGAGAAGATCAAGAAGGAGGGCTACTGGTGCGGCTTCGGCGACGACCCCGCCACCGGACAGCCCATCACCACCAGTGAGTGGCTGGACCGGCTCGCCCCCAAGGCGACCGCCGTGGTGGCGATCGGCACCTGCGCCACGTACGGCGGCATCCACGCGATGGCCGGCAATCCGACCGGCGCGATGGGCGTGCCGGACTACCTCGGCTGGGACTGGAAGTCCAAGGCCGGTCTGCCGATCGTCTGCGTGCCGGGCTGTCCGATCCAGCCCGACAACTTCGCCGAGACGCTCACCTACCTGCTGTACCAGCTGGCGGGCTCCGCGCCGATGATCCCGCTGGACGACAAGCTGCGGCCCGCCTGGCTGTTCGGCGCCACCGTGCACGAGGGCTGCGACCGCGGCGGCTACTACGAGCAGGGGCAGTTCGCCACCGACTACGGCACGCCCGAGTGCCTGGTGCGGCTCGGCTGCTGGGGCCCGGTCGTGAAGTGCAACGTCACCAAGCGCGGCTGGACCAACGGCATCGGCGGCTGCCCGAACGTGGGCGGCATCTGCATCGCCTGCACCATGCCGGGCTTCCCGGACAAGTTCATGCCCTTCATGGACCCGCCGCCCGGCTCCCGGGTCTCCTCCAACGCCAGCAGCGCGTACGGCTCGCTGATCCGCCGGCTGCGCGCCGTCACGCTGAAGACCCTGGACAAGGAACCGAAGTGGCGCCACACCGGCAGCCACCTGACCACGGGCTACCGACCGCCCTGGTGACCGCCCGAGGGCCGCACGCCCCGCGCGGCGTGCGGCCCGTCGCTCCCCGGCCCCCGGCCCTCCCGCGCCCGCCCTCCC
>NZ_JBEZUT010000107.1:16398-25185 GCF_040636595.1 Kitasatospora sp. NPDC036755 | reverse complement strand
ATCCGCCCACCACCTATATCTACCCCCACCACGCAACACTCTTCCCCTACCCCCCGCTCTCCCTTTCTCTGCGGGGGGCGCCCGCCCCCACGCCCCGCCGGGACGCGCCGAGGGCGGGCCGGGAGCCTCCCGGCCCGCCCTCGGCCGCGGGTCCTAGCGGAGTCCGGTGGAACGCCGCAGCGCCGTCCCGAGCAGCCGGTCGATCAGCTCCGGGTACGAGACCCCGCTGGCCTCCCACATCTTCGGGTAGGCCGAGATGGGGGTGAAGCCGGGCATGGTGTTGATCTCGTTGATCATCCAGGTGCCGTCCTCCAGCAGGAAGAAGTCCACCCGGGCCAGGCCCTCGCAGCCGAGCGCCTCGAAGGCCTCGACCGCCTGGCGCTGGATCTCGGCGAGCTCCCCGGCGGTCAGGTCCGCCGGGATCTTCACGTCCGAGGAGTCGATGTACTTGGCCTCGAAGTCGTAGAAGTCGAAGCCCTCGCCGACCAGGATCTCGCCGGCCACGCTGGCCCGCGGGCCGTCCTCGAACTCCAGCACGCCGCACTCGATCTCGCGGCCGGTCACGCCGGCCTCGATGATCAGCTTGGGGTCGTGCCGGCGGGCCTCCTCGATCGCGGCGTCGAGGTCGGCCAGGTCCTTCACCTTGGTGATGCCGATGCTGGAACCGGCCCGGCAGGGCTTCACGAACAGCGGCAGGCCCAGCTCGGCGGCCCGCTCGCGCACCGCGGCGCGGCCCTCCTCGGACTCCCAGTCGCGCGGCCGCACGATGGTGTAGCGGCCGACGCCCAGACCGTGCGAGGCCAGGATCCGCTTGGCGAACTCCTTGTCCATGCCGGCCGCGCTGGCCAGCACGCCGTTGCCGACGTACGGGACGCCGGAGAGCTCCAGCAGGCCCTGGAGCGTGCCGTCCTCGCCCCACGGGCCGTGCAGCAGCGGGAACACCACGTCGACCTCGCCGAGCGCCTTCGGGGCGCTGCCCGGCTCGGTCAGGACCACCTCGCGGTTGCCCGGGGCGACCGGCAGCGCGACCTGGCCGTCGACGCCCTCGGCGACGTTCGCCACGTCCGGGAGCTTCCCGTCGGTGATGGCCATCCGGGCCGGCTCGTCGCTGGTCAGCGCCCAGCGGCCCTCGTGCGTGATGCCGATCGGCAGCACGTCGTACTTGTCGCGGTCGATCGCCCTGAGCACGCTGCCCGCGGTGGAGACCGAGATCGCGTGCTCGGAGCTGCGCCCGCCGAAGACCAGCGCGACGCGCGGCTTCCGGTCGGGCCGGTTCGGGGAGGACTGTTCGATGCTCATATCGGGTTTGAGACTACCGTGCGACGCCCTGCCCGAATGTGAGCGGCACCGGGCAGTCGGCGGCGCCGGGGCCCGGTGCCGCCCCCCGTCGTCGGCGCCGTCGGCACCGCCCGGACACCGCCCCGTCAGTGCCGCTCCGCCTTCGCCGACCGCGACATCAGCGTCCGCAGCACCTCCTGGGTCGGCCGCCCGTTGTGCACCACGTCCACCACGGCCTCGACGATCGGCATGTCGACCCCGTTGCGCCGGGCCAGGTCCAGCACCGACTCGCAGGACTTGACGCCCTCGGCGGTCTGCCGGGTGGCGGCGATGGTCTCCGCGAGCGACATGCCCCGGCCCAGGTTCATGCCGAAGGTGTTGTTGCGGGACAGCGGCGAGGAGCAGGTGGCCACCAGGTCACCCATCCCGGCGAGCCCCGCGAAGGTGTGCGGGTCCGCGCCCAGCACCTCGCCGAGCCGGGTGGTCTCGGCCAGCCCGCGGGTGATCAGCGTCGCCTTGGTGTTGTCGCCGAGCCCCATGCCGGCGGCCATGCCGACCGCCAGGCCGATCACGTTCTTGACCGCGCCGCCGAGTTCGCAGCCCACCACGTCGGTGTTGGTGTACGGCCGGAAGTACGGCGTGTGGCAGGCCGCCTGGAGCCGCTTGGCGACCGCCTCGTCGGAGCAGGCGACCACGCTGGCGGCGGGCTGCCGGTTGGCGATCTCCTTGGCCAGGTTGGGCCCGCTGACCACCGCGACGCGCTCCGGGCCGACCCCGGTGACCTCGTCGATCACCTCGCTCATCCGCTTGGCGGTGCCGAGTTCGATGCCCTTCATCAGGCTCACCAGCACGGTCTGCGGCTCGATCAGCGGCGTCCAGGCGGCCAGGTTGTCGCGCAGCGTCTGCGAGGGCACCACCAGCACCGCGAAGTCGGCGCCGGCCAGCGCCTCGGCGGCGTCGGTGGTGGCCCGCACGCTGTCGGGCAGCCGGACGCCCGGCAGGTAGTCCGGGTTCTCGTGGGTGGAGTTGACGGCGTCCACCTGCTCCTGGCGGCGGGCCCACAGCACGACCTCGCAGCCCGCGTCGGCGAGCACCAGCGCGAACGCGGTGCCCCAGGAGCCGGTCCCCATCACGGCGCAGCGGGTCACTTGCCGGCCTCCTCGGTGCCCTTGCCCCGCTCGCCCTTGGCGTGCCGGCGCTCGGCCAGCGCGGCCGCGGCACGCTCCCGGGCGGCCTTGCGCATGTCGTAGCGCTCGGCCGGCGGCTCCTCGCCGCGGACCTCGGCCAGCACGGCGGTGATCGCCGTCATGATGTCCTCGGTGGCGTCGGAGAGCACCTGGGCGGTGAGCTCCTGCCCCCGGTACCTGCTCAGGTCCACCGGCGGCCCGGCCGCGACGGTGACCCTGTGCCGCGGGAACAGGTTGAACTTGCCCTTCCCGTACCCGGCCCGGCCGTACGGCGGGATGATCTCGTGGGCGCCCCAGTGCGCGACCGGGATGACCGGCGCACCGGTCATCAGCGCGACCCGGGCGACCCCGTTCTTGCCGGTCATCGGCCACAGGTCCGGGTCCCGGGTGAGCGTGCCCTCCGGGTAGAACTGCACGCACTGACCGCCGTTGACGGCGTCGATGGCGGCCCGGAACGCCTGCGCGGCGTCGGTGGACTCGCGGAAAACCGGGATCTGGCCGGTCTTGCGCAGCATGAATCCGATGAAGGGGATCGAGAACAGCGAGGACTTGCCGAGAATGCGCGGCGGACGTCCGCTGTTGTACTGCCAGTGCGCGTAGACCAGCGGATCGATGATCGAATTGTGGTTCACCGCGGCGATGAAGCCGCCGTTCTTCGGAATGTGCTCCCAGCCCCGCCAGTCGGGCTTCACCAGGGCGGTCGTCACCGGCTTCACCAGCACGGCCGCGAAGCGGTACCAGATGCCGTAGTCGGCGTTGCCGAACTTGGCGTACGAGCGGCGGGCCACCCCAGCTCCTTCTCATCCGATGCGGCACGGATTACCGCGGTCATGGCGTCCCGGTGCCGCGCACCGTTCCGGTCGGTGCCCGGGTCACGGGCGCGGAACAGTGTCGCCCGCCCGCTCACCGGCTGTCGAGCAACCGCGCCAACCCGCCCGGCGGGCGTGATCAAACGCACGTCCGCACAGCTCGGACGGCCTGGCGAGGCTCCGGGACCGGCGACACAATGACGCCGATGACCCAGGACACCGTACGCCCCAGCGGGCCCGTCGCGCCCCTCGCACCCATGGCCGGCTGGTCGCTGGTCCTTCCGCTCAAGCCGCTCGCCCTGGCGAAGAGCAGGCTGGCCCCCTACGCCGGGCCGCACCGGGCCGAGATGGCGCTGTCCTTCGCCCTGGACACCGTCACCGCCGCCCTGGCCACCCGCGGCGTCGACCGGGTCCTGGTGGTCACCCCCGACGTGTCGGCGGGCTCCCGGCTGGCCGCGCTCGGCGCCCTGGTGGTCGCCGACGAGCCCGGCGGCGGGCTCAACCGGGCGCTGGCGCACGGCGCCGAGGCCGCCCTGACCCTGGCCCCGCGCTCCCCGCTGGCGGCGCTCTCGGCGGACCTCCCCGCCCTGCGGCCGGCCGAACTCGCCCGCGTGCTGGGCGCGGTGCCGCCGGACGGCCGGGCCTTCCTGCCGGACTCCCCCGGCCTCGGCACCACCCTGCTCGCCTGCGCCCCCGGGCGTCCGCTCTCCCCCGCCTTCGGGGACGGCTCACGGGCCCGGCACGCGGCCGGCGGGGCGTTCGAACTGCGCCTCGCGGGCGTGGAGTCGGTGCGCCGGGACGTGGACACCGGGACGGACCTCCACGAGGCCTCGGCGCTCGGCCTCGGCCCGAACACCGGCGCGCTGTTCGCCCGTCTGAACCTGTCCTGAACCCGTCCCGGGCCTGTCCCCAGCCCTTTGCGGAGCCGCTTCCGGAAGGCCGCCCCGCCACCTTTCCCCGCGCCGCTCGGAGCCTCCCGGCCCGTACCGGCCGGGCACCGGCCTGCTCCCGGGCCCTGGCCGGCCCGCTCGCTATGCTGCTCGCATGCAGGCCACCGCGTTCACCTTCGACCCCGCCACCCGGGCCGGCTCCGTGCTGCTCGACGACGGGACCCCGGTGCCGTTCGACGCGGCCGCCTTCGACGCCGGCGGCCTGCGGCTGCTGCGCCCCGGCCAGCGGGTGCGGATCCGCACCGAGGGCTCCGGAGAGGCCCGCCGGGTGGTCTTCGTGACGCTCCAGACCTTCCCCGACCCCGCCGAGGGCTGACGGCCGCACCCGGTCGCCCGACCCGCCGGAGCGGTGCCCCACCGGCCGTGACGCCCCGCGCCGCCGTGCGCCGCGGATTTCGGACCAAGCGCCCGGAAATCGAAAGAGCCGCGGCGACCGGTCCCCGTGAATTCACGGAGGGGGGTGCCGCGGCTCTGTGCCGAAGGCCGTCCGAGGACGGTCGCGCGGGACTTACTTGGCAGAGGTCTTGCGCGCGGTGGTCTTGCGGGTGGCGGTCTTCTTCGCCGGCGCCGTCTTCTTGGCCGTGGCGGTCGCCTTCTTGGCGGTGGCCGTGGTCTTCTTGGCGGCAGCCGTGGTGGTCGCCTTCTTCGCCGCGGCCGTCTTCTTGGTCGCGGCGGCCTTGGTCGCGGTGGCCTTGGTCGCGGCGGCCTTCGTGGCGGCGGCCTTGGTCGCGGTCGCCGTGGTCTTCTTGGCGGCGGTGGTCTTCGCGGCCGTGGACTTCGCGGCGGCCTTCTTGGCGGTGGCCGTGGTCTTCTTGGCGGCGGCCGTGGTGGCGGCCTTCTTGGCGGCGGCCGTGGTCGCCGTCTTCTTGGCGGCGGCCTTCTTGGTGGCCGGGGCGGCGGCGGCAGCGGCGGCGGCGCGCTTGGTGGCGGCACGCTTGGCGGCCGGGGTGGCGGCCACGCCGCTCTTGCCCGGGGTGAGGGAGCCCTTGGGGGCCTTCTTCACCGAGGGGCCTTCCTTCGGCAGCTTCTTGCTGCCGCTGACCAGGTCCTTGAAGCCCTGGCCCGGACGGAAGCGCGGGACCGAGGTCTTCTTGACCTTGACCCGCTCGCCGGTCTGCGGGTTGCGGGCGAAGCGCGCGGAGCGCTCCACCTTCTCGAAGGTGCCGAACCCGGTGACCGAAACCCGGTCACCGGCCACAACGGCACGGACCATGGTGTCGAGCACTGCGTCGACGGCCTCTGCGGCAGCCTTGCGACCGCCCAGCTGCTCGGCCACCGCTTCGACAAGCTGAGCCTTGTTCACGTCTTCCCCTTCGGAAACGGGCGCCGGATGATTCCATCCGTTCTTTTCGCACGTTAGGTATGTATCTGCGGACTTTCAATTACCAAACGCGCGAATCACCCTAGTGTCGCAATGGATTTGCGCGTCGGCGACCTCAGTCGAGCGGCGGGGGCCCCTCGTCGAGGTCATGTACAAAGCGACTCAACCGCCTTGCCGCCTCCGGAAGATCGCGCTTGGCGGTCTCGGTGACGATGAGGAGTTGACGGGTGAGAGCGGTCTTTGCATCGGCAGACACGTTCAGCGCATGCACGCGGGCGTGAGCTTGCTTCAACCGCTCGGCCACAAGCGCGTAGAGCGCTACGACTTCCTGGTCGTCCGGCCCCTCAGCTGGCGCGGAGGTGACGTCCGGCCGGTCGTCAATTCGGCGTTCGGATGGCCGGCCCATGGAGTCCTCAGCCGCGGGTTCGCCGCCCGCGTACGGAGGTTCATGGTGCCGGTGCATGTACTGATTGTGCCATCTACCCGCAGTTGTACTTGCGCGGGGCCCTCTTCCGCAAAGCCAAATGGGCAATCCGGGGCGGGCCGCGGCGCTAACTCGTGCTCCGGAACGCCGGATGGCCCGGCCCCCCCGAGGGGGGCGCGGGCCATCCGGCGGATCGTCAGAATGCTTGTTCTGAGGGGAACTCAGGCGGCAGGCAGAGTACGGGGCTTGAACGCCGGGCGGGTCGCCTCGAAGGCCGCGATGTCCTCCTCGTTCCGCAGCGTGATGCTGATGTCGTCCAGGCCGTTGAGCAGTCGCCACCGGACGTTGTCGTCCAGTTCGAAGGCCGCGGTGACGCCTTCGGCGCGCACTTCACGGGCCTCCAGGTCGACGGTGATCTCGGCCGAGGGGTCACTCTCCGTGAGCGCCCAGAGCTGTTCCACGGTCTCCTGCGGCAGGACGACCGTCAGCAGGCCGTTCTTCAGGGAGTTGCCCCGGAAGATGTCGGCGAAGCGGGACGAGATGACCGCGTGGAAGCCGTAGTTCTGCAGCGCCCAGACGGCGTGCTCCCGGGAGGAGCCGGTGCCGAACTCGGGGCCGGCCACCAGGACCGTGGCGCCCTGGCGCTCCGGCCGGTTGAGGATGAACGACTCGTCCTTGCGCCAGGCCTCGAACAGGCCGCCCTCGAAACCGGATCGGGTGACCTTCTTGAGCCAGTGGGCGGGGATGATCTGGTCGGTGTCCACGTTGCTGCGGCGCAGCGGAACGGCCCGGCCGGTGTGGGTGGTGAACTTCTCCATGGCTCAGGCCTCCACGGCAGCGACGTCGGCGGTCAGGTCGGCGGGGGCCGCGAGGCGGCCCAGGACGGCGGTCGCGGCGGCGACCTGCGGGGAGACCAGGTGGGTGCGGCCGCCCTTGCCCTGCCGGCCCTCGAAGTTGCGGTTCGAGGTGGAGGCGCAGCGCTCACCCGGGGCGAGCTGGTCGGGGTTCATGCCCAGGCACATCGAGCAGCCCGCGTGGCGCCACTCGGCACCGGCCGCGGTGAACACCTTGTCCAGCCCCTCCTCCACGGCCTGGAGCGCGACCCGGACGGACCCGGGGACGACCAGCATCCGTACGCCGTCGGCGATCCGGCGGCCCTCCAGGACGGCGGCGGCGGCCCGCAGGTCCTCGATCCGGCCGTTGGTGCAGGAGCCGACGAAGACGGCGTCGACCGCCACCTCGCGCAGCGGGGTACCGGCCTCCAGGCCCATGTACGCCAGGGCGTTCTCGGCGGCCAGGCGCTCCTGCGGGTCGGCGAAGGAGGCCGGGTCCGGCACGTTCGAGCCCAGCGGGGCGCCCTGGCCCGGGTTGGTGCCCCAGGTGACGAACGGGGTCAGCTCGTTCGCGTCGATGAAGATCTCGTGGTCGAAGACGGCGTCCTCGTCGGTGCCCAGGGTCTTCCAGTACGCGACGGCGGCGTCCCAGTCCTCGCCCCGCGGGGCGTGCGGGCGGCCCTCCAGGTAGGCGAAGGTGGTCTCGTCCGGGGCGATCATGCCGGCCCGGGCGCCGGCCTCGATCGACATGTTGCAGATGGTCATCCGGGCCTCCATGGACAGGCCCCGGATCGCCGAACCGCGGTACTCCAGGACGTAGCCCTGGCCGCCGCCGGTGCCGATCCTGGCGATGACGGCCAGGATCAGGTCCTTGGCGGTGACACCCTCGGGCAGTTCGCCCTCGACGGTGACCGCCATGGTCCGGAACGGCGCCAGCGGCAGGGTCTGGGTGGCCAGCACGTGCTCGACCTGGCTGGTGCCGATGCCGAACGCCAGCGCGCCGAAGGCACCGTGGGTCGAGGTGTGGGAGTCGCCGCAGACCACGGTCATGCCGGGCTGGGTGAGGCCGAGCTGGGGACCGACGACGTGCACGACGCCCTGCTCGACGTCGCCGAGCGAGTGGATCCGGACGCCGAACTCGGCGGCGTTCCGGCGCAGGGTCTCCAGCTGGACCTTGGAGACCGGGTCGGCGATCGGCTTGTCGATGTCCAGGGTGGGGGTGTTGTGGTCCTCGGTGGCGATCGTCAGATCGGTGCGACGGACCGTGCGCCCGGCCAGCCGCAGCCCGTCGAAGGCCTGCGGGCTGGTGACCTCGTGGAGCAGGTGCAGGTCGATGTAGAGGAGGTCGGGCTCGCCCTCCGCGCGCCGCACGACGTGGTCGTCCCAGACCTTCTCTGCGAGTGTCCGTCCCATCGGATTCCCTCCAGCCGGCCGCGTTGCCGGCCTTCTCGTGTGTCGAGGTCAAAGCGTGTGCGCCGCCCTGAGGCTCCCGGGCCGCTCCCGTCCAGAGTGGCGCTTTTCGCCGGAGATTGAACTGGCGTCTCGCGGAGTGAGACCGCAGTCTTAGCGCATGGACAGCGCGGACGCCCCGGTCCGCACCGGCGGCCGGCCCTCGCGGAGCGCCGGGGGCGTCCCCGCGGGCGGCCGCGGAAAGGGCCCCGCGGAACGCCGAAGGGCCCCGCTCGCAACGGAGCGGGGCCCTTCGGGAGAACAATCGCGGGGAAAGCAAAAAGACCCCGGAAACCGGGGCCTTTCCAATTTCTGGCTGGGGTACCAGGACTCGAACCTAGACTAAATGAACCAGAATCACTCGTGCTGCCAATTACACCATACCCCAACACAAAGCAAGGGCCGATGGGCGAGCCCACCGGCTTCCTGCTCTGAAGTACCCCCGACCGGATTCGAACCGGCGCTACTGCCGTGAGAGGGCAGCGTGCTAGGCCGCTACACAACGGGGGCTTCCTGGTGATCCCTCGCGGGATCGT
>NZ_JBEZUT010000107.1:0-16300 GCF_040636595.1 Kitasatospora sp. NPDC036755 | reverse complement strand
GTAGATCCCTTGCGGGATCCGTACCCCCGACCGGATTCGAACCGGCGCTACTGCCGTGAGAGGGCAGCGTGCTAGGCCGCTACACAACGGGGGCTTTCCAGGTGATCCCTCGCGGGATCGTAGATCCCTTGCGGGATCCGTACCCCCGACCGGATTCGAACCGGCGCTACTGCCGTGAGAGGGCAGCGTGCTAGGCCGCTACACAACGGGGGCTTGATCTTCTTTTGTGCCGTACTTGCGTACTGCGCTGGGGTACCAGGACTCGAACCTAGACTAAATGAACCAGAATCACTCGTGCTGCCAATTACACCATACCCCACCAGAGTTGAACCCCTGCCGGGGCCTTCTCAGGCGTTGCGCCTCTCGGTCGGTCCCTTCCGAGGGGCTTTCGTTCCCTCGTCCGTTCCCTCCCGGGCGGCGCAGAAAGAACATTACCCGACGTCGGCCCCGGGTCCAAAATCGATAACCCCAGGCAGCGGCCGGGAGGCCCGCGGATGACCTCCGGGTGCGCCGCGGGCCCGGCACGAAGCCGGGCCCGCGGCCTGCTCGACGGCCCGCTCAGGCGGCCTGCAGGGCCTCCAGGGAGGCCCGCAGCCGGCGCAGCGTCTCCGGGCGTCCCAGCAGCTCCATGGACTCGAACAGCGGCGGGGAGACCCGCCGGCCCGTGACGGCCACCCGCAGCGGCGTGAAGGCGAACTTGGGCTTGATGCCCAGCCCGTCCACCAGCGCCTCGCGCAGCGCGGCCTGGATCGGCTCGGGGGTGAAGTCCGCGAGCTCCTCCAGCGCCTTGATGCTGGACTCCAGCACCGGGCGGGCGTCCGCGGTCAGCACCTTGGCGGCGTCGTCCGGGTCGACGGCGAACTTCTCCGGCGCCACGAACAGGAAGCCGGCCATGTTCACGATCTCGCTCAGCACGACCATCCGCTCCTGGGTGAGCGGCGCCACCTTGGCGAGCAGGTCCAGCTGCTCGGCGGTGGGCTCGGCCGGCAGCAGCTCGGCACCCTGGAGGAAGGGCACCAGGCGGCTGACGAAGTCCTCCGGGGCCAGCCGGCGGACGTGCTCGGCGTTGATCGCCTCGCACTTCTTCAGGTCGAAGCGGGCCGGGTTGGCGTTCACCTTGGCGACGTCGAAGGCGGCGACCATCTCGTCCATGTCGAACAGGTCGCGGTCCTCGGCCAGCGACCAGCCCAGCAGGGACAGGTAGTTGAGCAGGCCCTCGCGGATGAAGCCGCGCTCGCGGTACAGGTTGAGCGAGGACTGCGGGTCGCGCTTGGAGAGCTTCTTGTTGCCCTCGCCCATCACGTACGGCAGGTGGCCGAAGCGCGGGGTGGTGCCGTCGCCGACGCCGATCTCGGCGAGCGCGGCGTACAGCGCGATCTGCCGCGGGGTGGAGGACAGCAGGTCCTCGCCGCGCAGCACGTGGGTGATGCCCATCAGGGCGTCGTCCACCGGGTTGACCAGGGTGTACAGCGGGGCGCCGTTGGCCCGGACGATGCCGTAGTCCGGCACGTTCTCCGGCTCGAAGGTGAGCGTGCCGCGGACGAGGTCGTCGAAGCTGATGGTCTTGTCGGGCATCCGGAAGCGCAGGATCGGCTCGCGCTTCTCCAGCTCGTAGACCGCGACCTGCTCGGCCGTCAGGTCGCGGCAGTGGCCGTCGTAGCCGGAGGGCTTGCCGGCGGCGCGGGCGGCCTCGCGGCGGGCGTCCAGCTCCTCGGTGGAGCAGTAGCACCGGTAGGCGTGGCCGGCCTCGTGCAGGCGGCGGGCGACGTCGGCGTAGATGTCCATCCGCTGCGACTGGCGGTACGGCGCGTCCGGGCCGCCGACCTCCGGGCCCTCGTCCCAGTCGAGCCCGAGCCAGCGCATGGCGTCGAGCAGCTGGTCGTACGACTCCTCGGAGTCGCGGGCGGAGTCGGTGTCCTCGATCCGGAAGACCAGCGTGCCGCCGTTGTGGCGGGCGTAGGCCCAGTTGAAGAGGGCCGTGCGGACCATCCCCACGTGGGGGTTGCCGGTCGGGGAGGGACAGAAGCGAACCCGGACGGCCGGGTCAGTGTTAGCCACGCTTGATCACCTTGTTGGTGAGAGTGCCGATGCCTTCGATGGAGACGGCGACCTCGTCGCCGACGTTGAGGGGGCCCACCCCTGCGGGCGTGCCGGTGAGGATGACGTCGCCGGGCAGCAGCGTCATGGCCTCGGAGATGTGGACGACCAGCTCGGCGACCGAGCGGATCATCAGGGAGGTGCGGCCGGTCTGGCGGAGCTCGCCGTTGACCGTGCAGGTGATCGCGAGGTCGCCCGGGTCGACGTCGGTCTCGATCCACGGGCCCAGCGGGCAGGCCGTGTCGAAGCCCTTGGCCCGGGCCCACTGGCCCTCGCGCTGCTGGACGTCCCGGGCGGTGACGTCGTTGGCGCAGGTGTAGCCGAGGATCACCTCGGGCACCCGGTCCAGCGGCACCTCGCGGCACATCCGGCCGATCACCACGGCGAGTTCGGCCTCGTGGTGGACGTCCGAGGAGAACGGCGGGTACGCGATGTTCTCGGTCGGACCGATCACCGAGGTGGACGGCTTGAAGAAGGTGAGCGGGACGTCCGGGACGTCGTTGCCCAGCTCCGCCGCGTGCGCCGCGTAGTTGCGGCCGACCGCCACGATCTTGTTCGGGAGCATCGGGCTGAGCAGCCGGACGTCCTGGAAGCGGTAGCTCTCACCGGTGGGCTGGGGCTGGCCGAACGGGTGGCCGGCCAGGGCGTGGACGACCAGCGAGTCGGGCTGGGAAGGGTCGCCCTCCACCACGCCGAAGGAGACGCTGCCGGCGGCAGGGCTCCCTTCCCGGACGGAAAACCTGGCAATGCGCACGGCTGGGCTACCCCTCGCTTCGTCGGCCGCCCGGGGCGCGCCCGGGCGCTGGTGGGCGCCCCGCCCGCAGTGGGCGCGGCCCCGTCAATCGGCCTCCAGGCTATCGCGTGGGGCCCCGGCTGACCGCTTTGCCCCTGTTCAGGACCGTCGGGGCGGATGCGTCCGACGACGACGGAGGGCGCCGCCGCCACCCGTGTGACGACGGCGCCCTCGACGCGGCGCCGCGGGGGTCAGTCCTGGACGACGACGACCGGGGCGACCATCAGCTGGGTACGGCGCGGGTTGGCCGTGACGGCCGGCAGCTCGGTGCCGTAGGTCAGGACGTCCTCGGGCTTGCGGGCGCCCGGGATCGTGCTGAAGTCCTCGACCGAGGCCAGCGTCGTCCGGCGCGGGTTCGCCGTGGACCGGCAGGACAGCGTGGACTTGGTGGCGGCCTTCTTCGCCTGGGACATCGAGAGCACCTCGTGGTCATGGCCGGGCTGATCGCGGTGGATCGGCGCCGGCCTGATGGATTCCGATTGATTCGGAGGGGTTCTGGGCAGGCTGATCGGGGCCGTGCTCCGGAGACAGCCAGGTTACGAGATCTCATTCCACAGAGACCGTGACCAAAGCTACACATAAGACTGTGATTTTGCTCACAAAATGTCGAGCAAAAGGCAGATATCCGACATATCGCTGCACCGGGACTATCCGACATTCCGCCGAATAACGGGCATTCCGGAAGGTCTGTGACTCTTCCCGCGCCCGGGTCCGCTTGGCATGTATCCGGCGAGTGTCCGAAAAAGGCGGTATTCCGGCCCCGTTACCGCACAGTCCGTGAGAACGCGCAAGCGGTCGGTAGCGCCCGACGCCCGGTACCTGCGGCCCTTGTTGGGATTCCCCGGCTGTGCTGGAATGCGACGGACCGTGGGTAGGGAGTGGTCCACCCCGGTGCCCGCTCTCCCGGACCGGCCGGGGTGCGGATGGAAACTCGACACCGTCCAGGCCGTGGCGACGCGGCGGGACGCCCGGTCCAGAGGTTGCGACGCCAGTGCAGGGACGTTTCAAAAGGGGTAGCGGCGCCGCGGGTAACCCGGAGTCGCGTGAGCCTGTGGCAGCCCCTCAACAGGCGGCGGCCCCCGGCGGCCCCGCCGAGCCGGTGACACCCGAGGCCCCCGGCCGCCCGGAGGAGGACGGCCAGGAGCGGAAGTCCGCCCGGGACAAACTCCGGACCTCCCTGACCCGGCGCCGCGCCACCGGCCTGAACCGGCTCGCGATGCGCAACTGGCGCATCCGCACCCGCCTGATCGCGCTGCTCGCCCTCCCCGTGCTGGTCTCGCTGGTCCTCGGTGGCCTGCGCATCCAGAGCTCGATGGAGAACTCGCAGCAACTCGCCCAGATGGCCAACCTGTCCGACCTGGCCAAGAAGGCGACCAACCTCGCGGACGCGCTGCAGACCGAGCGCGACATCAGCGCCGGCCCGATCACCCACGACCCGACCGCCCCGCTGGACGACGACATCGTCGCGGCGCGCAAGTCCACCGACGACCTGAGCCGCACCTTCACCGCCTCCTCCGACAAGTTCGAGAACCTCGAACTGTCCGGCGGAAAGGCGCTGTTGCTCCAGATCCGCAAGGACCTGAACTCGATCGCGGACACCCGCAGCGTGCCGTACCAGAACAACCAGAACATCCAGTCGACGATCACCGCCTACGACGTGATCATCCGAGACCTGCTGTCCATCACCCAGGACATCGCGCTCGCGTCGAACAACAAGGACCTGGTCGTCTCCACCCGCGCGCTCCAGCAGTTCTCGCTGGCGAAGAACGCGACCTCGCAGCAGCGGGCCCTGATCAGCGCCGCGCTCGCCAACCCGAAGACCCCCGACCTCAGCCCCAGCGACGAGTCCTTCGGTATCCGTCTGCGCAGCTCGTACGACAACGCGATCGCGAGCTTCAACAACATCTACACCGCGCACGACCTGGACAACCTGCGCAGCCAGCTGAGCTACAACTCGGTGGTCGCCGACGCCGACCGCTACGCCTCCACGATCCTCACCCAGAGCGGCATCCGCCAGACCGAGGCGGTCAGCTACAAGGACTGGTACGAGAAGGCCAGCGCCAAGATCACCGCCGAGCGCCGGATCGAGTCCAAGCTCATCGAGAACCTGGACGGAAAGGCCCAGGACCTCCAGTCCCAGGCCGACGCCGACGCCCTGATCATCGGTGTCGCGGTCGCCCTGGTGCTGCTCGTCGCCCTCGGTGGCGCCGGTCTGATCGCCCGCTCGATGGTGCGCTCGCTGACCCGCCTCCAGGCCGCGGCCGAGGACGTCGCCGAGCGCCGTCTGCCCGAGCTGGTCAAGACCCTCTCCGAGGCCGACCCGCACGACGTCGACACCACGGTCGAACCGGTCGCCGTCGACTCCACCGACGAGATCGGCCACGTGGCCCACGCGTTCGACATGGTGCACAGCGAGGCCGTCCGCCTCGCCGCCGAGCAGGCCCTCCTGCGCGGCAACATCAACGCGATGTTCACCAACCTCTCGCGCCGCAGCCAGGGCCTCATCCAGCGCCAGCTGTCGCTCATCTCCGAGCTGGAGAGCCGCGAGGCGGACCCGGACCAGTTGGCCAACCTCTTCAAGCTGGACCACCTCGCGACCCGCATGCGCCGCAACGGCGAAAACCTCCTCGTCCTCGCCGGTGAGGACCCGGGCCGCCGCTGGACCCGCCCCGTCCCGCTGGTCGACGTGCTCCGCGCCGCCGCCTCCGAGGTGGAGCAGTACGAGCGCATCGAGCTCGCCGCCGTACCGTCGGCCGAGGTCGCCGGCCGCGTCGTCAACGACCTCGTCCACCTGCTCGCCGAGCTGCTGGAGAACGCCACCTCGTTCTCCAGCCCGCAGACCCGCGTCCGGGTCACCGGCCACGCGCTGCCGGACGGCCGCGTCCTGGTCGAGATCCACGACACCGGCATCGGCCTGAGCCCCGACGACCTCTCCGAGATCAACGAGCGCCTGGCCAACCCGCCGACGGTGGACGTCTCGGTCTCCCGCCGCATGGGCCTCTTCGTGGTCGGCCGCCTGTCCCTGCGACACGGCATCCGCATCCAGCTGCGTCCCAGCGACTCCGGCGGCACCACCGCGCTGGTCATGCTCCCGGTGGACGTCACCAATTCGGGCGACCGCCGCGGCTCCGGCCGGGCCGGCTCCGCCCAGGGCAAGCAGCAGCGCGGGGTCGCCCCGACGCCGCGCCAGCAGCGCCAGGTGCCGCCCGGCCGCCCGGGCGGTCAGGCCGCGCTCGGCCAGGGCCCGGCCGCCGGTGCCCCGCAGGGCGGCCGCCCGCAGCTCGGCCAGGGTGGTCCGGCCGCCCCGGCCGGCCCCGGCCCGCAGGGTGGTCCGCAGGCCGGTCCGGGTGCGCCGGCCGGTCCGGGTGGGCCCGGCGCCGGTCTGCCGACCCGCAAGGTCGGCCAGTCGCTGCGGGAGAACCCCGTCCCGCAGGGCGGCGGCGCTCAGCCCGGCCAGGGCCAGAACCCGGGTCAGGGTCAGGGCCGCCGGCCCCGTCGGGCGCCGCCCGGCCGGACGGCGGGAACGCCGGGGCCGACGCCCGCCCGTGCGACATGGAGAGCCTCACCGTCCAGGCGACCGCCCGCTCCGGGGCCGCCCACCAGTGGGTGATCGAGGTGCGCAACACCGGTGCGAGCGCCTGCAGCCTGAGCTCCACCCCGAGCGTCGACCTCGGCGACTCGGCCGCGCGCGACCAGAGCAGGAACATCAAGCCGGTGCTCGCCAGCGGCACGTCCCGGTTCCCCGTCCCGGCGGGCAAGAGCGCCTACGCGGTGATCGACCTCGACCCCAGCGGCGCCACCACCGGGACCGCCCCCGGCATCAACGAGATCAACGTGCTGGTCGACCAGGACGGCACCAACATGCCCCTGGCGAACACCCGGAACTTCCCGCTTCCCAGTGGCGCCCGGGTCCTCGACCCCAAGCTGGGCCTCTACCGCGCCACCGTCGCGGAAGCGGTCGCCTCCATGACCGCCGCCCCCAAGTAGGCCCGCCCGCACACCGCCCCGCCCCGGACTCCGACCCTCGCACACCGCCCCGCCGGCCCGGCGGGGCGCGGTGCCGGCGCTCCCCGGCGAGCTGGTCGCCCGGGCGGTCGCGGAACGGGAGTCGTCGGAACCCTCCGGATATCGGACCGAGGGGGGGAAGGGCGCAATGCCCTTGCCGCGTAGTCGCGTTCACCGGCGCCTTCGGTCGAATGCGGCAATCTCCGGCGGAACACCACGAGACCCGTCAGGACGGTCAGCGGGCGACGGCCCGCACCGCGGTGCCGACCGCCGCCCGTACGGACAACCCGGTGTGAACTCCACGACAGTGGCGGCCGAAGTGAACTGAGCGTGCCCGTAAAGCCGTTGTCGGCCGGGTTATGGCGGTGTGCCGACGGCGACCCGGGCCATGGCGATGAAGCGGGGGATGAGCGGATGGGCGCCGCGTTGGGGGTAGACCAGGTTGAGCGGCACCTGCGGCGCGTCCGGGATGGTGATGAAGGACACGAACGAGTGGATGTGCTGCCGGCCGACGAATTCGGGGACCACGCCCACGCCCCTGTTCGCGGCGACCGCCTCCAGCCATTCGTCGAAGTTGCGGCAGACCGCCGAGACGCTCGGCTGGCGCTCCGCCGGCCAGTCGGTGAGGTCCGTCGTTCCGCTGATCTCGTTGAGCACGAGGCCAAGTTCGGCGATCTCCCCCCAGCTGATCTCCTCCCTCCCGGCCAGTTCGGAGCGGGTGGAGACGGCGGCGATCCGCCTCTCGTGCAGCAGGGGCGTGACCTTCACGTCTGGGGACTTGATCCGGCCGCGCAGGATCGCCAGGTCGCTCTTCCCGCTGTCCACCCCGGCGAGTTTGGCGTCGTGCCGGTGCACCTGGACGGTGACTCCGGTCTCCGCCTCGAACTCGGCGATCACCTCCTGCGGCCAGCCGGACGGGAATCCCCAGGCGAATCCGAGGCGGAGCACTTCCTTCGCGTCAAAGTGCAGTGCCTCTTCCAATCTCGTGATGAGAAAGGCGAGTTGGTCGTAAAGGCGTTCGCCTTCCGCGGTGAGCGCGACCTGGCGGGTGGTTCGTTCCAGCAGTTTCCGGCCGAGAAGTTCCTCCAGGCGTTTGATGTTTCGACTGAGCGTCGGCTGGGAAACGTCCATCCGCTTTGCGGCGCGAGTGAAGTGCTTCTCCTCCGCCAGGGCCAGGAACCCGCGTAAGTGGTGCAGCTCGATACTCATGGAGAGCAGCATATGCAGTGCGGCATATGCGTCGTCAGGTGTTCGGTGTGGCCGCAGTGGGCCGTGGGATGCCGGACTCACCGAACTCCTTTCCCCATTGCCTCGGCGGGCTGTCCCGCGGCGGGTTCCGTGCCGTCGCTCCCGGGCGGGTGAGGGCGTCCGCCCGGGAGCGCGCGGGGTCAGCCCGAGTACTCCTCGTCGGTCACGTGCTCGTGCCAGTCGGTCGGTCCGTCGGTGACGGCGATGTGGGTCATGAAGGTGTTCTCGCCCGCTCCGTGCCAGTGCTCCTCGCCGGGGTGGCAGACCACGGTGTCGCCCGCCCGGATCTCCTGGCGCTCGCCGCCGCGGGCCTGGACCAGGCCCACGCCCTCGGTGATGTGCAGGACCTGGCCGGCCGGGTGGGTGTGCCAGGCGCTGCGGGAGCCGGGCGTGAACAGGACGTTGCGCACGTCGGTGTGGGCGGTGGAGCCGATCTGCGGCCACAGCCAGACGTCGCCGGCGAAGCGGTCCTCGGGGCCCCGGGTCGAGTCGCCGGGGTGGTGGATGACATCCATCGTGTGAACTCCTTCGCGGTCAGCGGTTGTTATTCATCGGTGAGTGCCGGGCCGGCGGACTGGGCCCGCCCGGCGAGCAGGATCAGGGCGGAGGCGGCGAGCGACATCACCGCGAGCACGGCCGTGGTCGTGCTGAACGCGTGCCGCGGCGTGCCGCCGCCCTCCGCCAGGTCCAGGTACAGGGTGCCGAAGGCGGCGACGCCCAGGGTGCCGCCGACCTGGAGCGTCGTGTTGAACAGGCCGCTCACGTCCGGCGCGTAGCGCGCTTCGACGGTCTCGGTCATGTGGGCCAGGGTGCCGCTGAACGCCGCGCCGTAGCCGACGCCGCCGACCCCGAGCAGGAGGATCAGGGCGACGGTGCCCTGGGCGCCGGCCGAGATCAGCGCGAAGCTGACGGCCATCAGGGCGCCTCCCACCGGGGCCGCCAGCCGTCGGGCGCGCGTCCCCAGGCGGCCGAGGACCGGCCCGACCAGGGCGAAGGTCGCCACCCAGGCGACCGGGACGAGGCCGGAGTAGACGGGGCTCTTGCCGAGCCCCTGCTGCAGGTAGAGCGCCAGGACGAACAGCAGGGCGAAGTAGCCGGCCCTGGTGGCCGCTTGGGAGAACAGGGCCAGGGCGACCTGACGGCGCGCCAGCAGTTCGACGTTCATCAGCGGGGCGCCGGAGCGCCGCACCACGCGCCGCTCGGTCCGGCCGAACAGCGCGAACACCAGCAGCGACGATCCCAGGCTGAGCCAGGTCCACATCGGCCAGCCCGCGTCGCGGCCCAGGACCAGCGGTGTCACCAGCAGGAACAGTCCGAGCGAGAGCAGGGCCACACCGGGCAGGTCCAGTTTGCCGTGCTGCGAGGGTCGGTCGTTCGGGAGGAAGGCCAGCGAGGTGAACAGCAGGACGACGCCGATCGGGATGTTGATCAGGAAGACCGGCCGCCAGCCGGTGCCCAGGATGTCGGCGGACACCAGGATGCCGCCCAGCGCCTGGCCCACGACGGAGCTGACGCCCAGGATGCCGGTGTACGCGCCCAGCGCCCGGCGCCTCGCCCGGCCCTCGAACTCGACCTGGATGGTGGTCAGCACCTGGGAGATCATCAGGGCCGCGCCGAACCCCTGCACCACCCGCGCGGCCACCAGGACCGCCGCGTCGGGGGCGAGGCCGCAGGCGAGCGAGGAGACGGTGAAGACGGTCAGCCCCGTCAGGTAGAGGCGCCGCCGGCCGTGGGTCTCGCCGAGCCGGGCGCTGGTGATCAGCAGCATCGCGAAGGCGAGCGTGTAGCCCGAGACGATCAGTTCCAGCGCGCCGCTGGAGGCGTGCAGCCGGTCGCGAATGGAGGGGATCGCCACGTTGACGACCGCGATGTCGACGTTGCCCAGGAACATGCCGCCGAGCAGGGACGCCAGCATCCACATCGGTCGTCGTCCGGGCCGGCCCTCGGGGGCGTGCCGGTCGTCAGGGGTCTGCGGTGCCTCCGTCGGCACCGCCTCGGTTGCCGCAGGCAGCTTCAAGGAATCCACATCCCGGAGTGTAACTACTAGTATGTACAGCCGCAATCCGCCGCCGTGGAGCGGCGGTTGGCGGGTCGGGTGCAACGCGAACGGCGTCCGGGCTCCACGCGAACGGCGGCCGGGGGCGGATCGGGCATCGACCGGACGGTCTCCGCCCCCGGCCGTCCGTCACGGGCGCGGCGTCAGGCCACGTCCCGCTGGACCAGCTGGAACTGGATCCCGTCGGACGTCCCGGGCTCGGTCCAGGCGTTCAGGTTCGGGCCGACGAGCACGGGCTCGCTCGTGGTGAGCCGGATGCCGAGCCGTCGCACGGCCTCCATGATCTGCGGCACGTCGTCGACCTCGACCCCGATGTGCTCGATCCGGGCCTGGGCGCCCTCGCCGAGCCGGCGGCGCCGCGCCTCCTCGCCGGTCGGCTCGACGAGCTCGATCAGGCCGTCCCCGCAGCGGTAGAAGGCGATCCGCACGTTGCGCTCGGGGATGTCCTGGGCCCGTTCCAACTGCATGCCCAGGCTCTCCAGCAGGGCCCGGGCCTCGGTGATGTCGTCCACCACCACGCCGATGTGGTCGATCCGTTTGAACATGCTTCGCCTCTCGTGGGTCTTTTCGAGCACGGGCTACTTGGAGAAGTTGTTGTGCAGGGAGGCCAGTTGGGGAAGGTTGGACATGTTGAGGAGCAGCAGGTCGGCGTCCCCGGCCGGGTTCTCGAAGTGGTGCACGGACCAGGCCGGGATGAGCAGGATGTCGCCCTCGTCCAGGCCCCTGGTCTCGCCGGTCCCGTCGAAGACGACGGTCCCCGTCCCGGAGCGCACGAAGTAGAGGTGCCACCAGGTGTGCGAGTGCGGGGTGGTGCGGTCGCCGGGCCGGACGGCCTGGAAGGTCATCGAGGTGCCGGGGACGACCTCGTGGCCGCCGTCCGGCCGGGCGAGGGTGATCGTGCCGTACTCGGTGTGCTCGGTCGCCCGGAGCTCCTCGGCGAGGCTCTCCCATCGCCACAGCACCGGCTCCGGATCCGGGCGCGCGTGGCGCCGTCGGAACTCAGGGTACGGAAACTGCTGTCCGCTCTGTATCGCCACGTTCTGCCTCCGGGGTGGGGTCGGTGCGCTGGTGGATGTGGGTGAAGAGGTCCCGGACGGCGGTTTCGGCGTCGCGCGTGAACTGGGAGGCCATCGCGTGCCGGGGCAGTGCGTGGGTGTAGAACCGCGGCCCCTCGACCGGGTAGCCGATCGCCCAGGCGGTGGTGAGCGTCTCGCCGGCCGCGGTGACGGGCCGGCCCCGCTCGTCGATCTCCAGGCCGCCGGGCTTGAACGGGCCGTTGGCGTACGGCCGGACCAGGCCGCGTCCGAGCAGGTTGCCGATCAGCGGCGAGCTGTCGCGCTCGGGGTGGAAGGCGTCGAGCCGGGCGATCACCAGGGCGTCGGCGGCCAGGACCTCCGGCCCGCGGGCGTACGGCGTGCGGACGACGAAGCGTCCGGCCTCCCGGTCGAGGACCACGGTGCAGCCGGGGCCGCCCGCCAGGCCGACGACGCCGGCCCGGATCAGCGCGAGCAGCTGCCGGTTGCGCAGCAGCGGCGGGCCGAAGGAGACCCGGTTCATGGTCGGGTTGTGGATCCGGTTGAACTCCTGGTGCGACCGCGGGGTGAGCCCGGAGAACTCCACCGCCTCCCGCAGGCTCGCCCGGGTGTCCCGGATGACGTCGGTGGCGGCCTTCACCGGGCTCGTCAGGTTGCCCCGTTCCGCCTCCGCCAGGTCCTCGACGACCTGCTGGACGAAGAACTCGGTGAACGCCTTCTGGTCGGCGAACTCGCGGCCGCGCAAGGGATCGAGGACGGACTCGACGGCTGCCAGCTCGGCCGGGCTCGGTTCGAAGCCCTCCGGGGGGACGGCGGCGCCCTGCCGCGCGGTCCGGTAGGCGTAGGCCATCTCCCGGACCAGGAGCGGGAGGACCTCCGCCTCGAAGTCGAGCCGAGGGTCGTTGTGGAGCCGGACCGCGCGCTCCTTGAGCAGGCGCACCGCCTCCGGGGTGAAGAAGCGCGCCCGGTGCTGCCCGGTGATGCCCTTCTGGTTGATCCCCCGGGCGGCGAACGGCAGGCACTGGCGGGAGAACAGCCGGATCGACGGCTCGCGCCCGGAGGGCCGGTAGACGAGGTCCGCGCCGGAGCCCTCGAACCGCCCGCCGCGGCCGGCGGTGAGCTCGGAGACCACGTCGTGCGCGGTCAGCCCGAAGCCCTGGACGGCGACGGTGGAACCCGGGGCGATCTCGCCGAGCCGCCGCACCGGGTACGGGGAGGGGCAGTACACCAGCCAGGGGTTGCGGTCCGCGTGCTCCGCGGCGAACTCCGCGTAGGCGCGGTCTTCGTCGGTGGGGGCCCGGTGGCAGTGCCCCGTGGTGAGGAAGACGTAGTCGCTCGGCAGGCGGTGGCCCTTGGTGAGGTGCACGGTGTACCCGCCGCCGGGACGCGCCTCGATGTCGCGGGCGCTGTCGCGGTGGTGCACCACCCGGATCCGCTCGGGCAGCGCCCGGACCGTCCGGTCGAACACCCAGCTGAGGTAGTGGCCGAGCAGTTTGCGCGGCAGGTAGGAGTGCTCGCCGACCGGCCTGCCGCCGTCGCCGCCCGTGGGGTGGAAGCCGGTGTCGAACTCGCGGTACCCGAGCTCCGCCGCCCACTCGGTGAAGGAGGGGCCTCGGCCGTCGGTGACCATCGTGACCTGGCTGGCCACGGTGTTGGTCAGCAGGTGGGCGGGCTGGCCGTCGGGGTGCGAGCCCTGCCCGGGCTCGCCGGGGTCGATCAGGTGCACCTCCAGTCCGTGCCCGGCCGGCAGGAGGCCGGCCAGCTCGTCGATCTGCTGCAGGACGCTCAGGCCGCGCGGCCCCGCGCCGACGACGGCGATCCGATGGGCCGTCATCCGGCCGCTCCGACCGGCTCGGTGCGGGGGGCGGGCCGCCGCTCCTCCGTCAGGGGGGCCTCGTGCAGGCACACCCAGTCGGGGGCCGTGGCCAGCGCGGGGAAGCGGAGGGCCACCCGGGGGTCGTGGCCCGGGATGATGTGGTCGGGGCCGTCCGCGAGGGACTCGATCACGTCGTAGCCCTCCAGCATGGGCGTGAGGTGGTCGAGGATCGGGAACGGGCTGCGCAGCCGGATGTTGTCCCACAGGTGGCTGGCGTCGCTGGCCAGCACGACCCAGCCGCGCGCGGTGCGGACCCGGACCACCTGGGTGCCCGGGGTGTGGCCCGGCACCCGGTGCACGGTCACACCGGGCAGGATCTCGGCCTCCCCGCGGTGCAGGACCAGCCGCTCCTCGAACAGTCCCTGCACCGCGGCCTGCACGTTGACCGGTTCGAAGGGGCGGCGTACGGCCTGGTGGCGCATGGCCGGCCCGGCGCAGAACCGCAGTTCCTCCTCCTGGAGGTGGACCCGGGCGGTGGGGAAGCGGTCCAGGTTGCCCGCGTGGTCGTAGTGCATGTGGGTGATCACGAGGTCCGACACCTGCTCGGCCGTGACCCCGAGGTCGGCCAGCGCGTCGACGGGGCAGCGGAACAGCGTGCGGCCCCGGCGCGCGGCCATCGACTCGGGGAAGCCGGTGTCCACCAGCAGGAAGTGCCGGTCGTTGCGGACCACCCAGAGGTAGAAGTCCATCGGACCCGCGCTGCCCGGGGCGAACTGGCCGTCGTCGTGCAGGAAGTTGTCCCGCGCGGGCCGGTCGGCGTGGGTGCCGAACCGGAGCGCCAGGACCTCGTAGACCGGCAGCGGTCGATCGGCCATCCCGGTCACACCCCCACCAGGTCGAGCGGTTGGCCGAGGACGGGCGCACGGTCGGCGGGCTCCTCCTCGAAGAAGAAGGAGCGCTCCCCGAACGCCGGGACGAGCTGGTCGAACCAGGTCGCGGCGGGGTCGAACTTCGCGTAGAAGGGCCGGCGGACGACGCCGTCCCGCCGGGCCTGCAGGAACTGCAGCGCGAAGACCTTCTCGCCGCGGATCGTCGGCGTCCCGTCGATGAGCACCTTGCCGGGGAAGGCGCTCATCGACGGGCCGCGCACCGTCCGGGACAGGCCGGAGACCGAGCTGTAGGCCGTCCGGAAGATCTCGTACGCCTCGACCAGCGGCAGCTCGAAGTAGGACCGGGCGCCGGTGTCGCGCTCGACGAACATGTAGTACGGAACGGCGCCGAGGCCGACCCCGGTGGTCCACAGCTCCTGCCAGGCCGCCGGGTCGTCGTTGATGTGCCGCAGCACGGGGGACTGCATCCGGACGACCGCGCCGGTGCCGGTGATCCGCCGCAGCGCCTGCTGGGCGATGGCGGGGCGCAGCTCGGCCGGGTGGTTGTAGTGGGCCATCAGGGCGAGGTGCTTGCCGGCGCCGACGATGCGCTCGAACAGGCGCAGCAGGTCGTCCGCGTCCACGTCGCTGACGAAGCGCTGCGGCCAGTAGCCGACGGCCTTCGTGCCGAACCGGATGTTGCGGACGTGGGCCAGGTCGGGTGCCAGCAGCGGTTCGATGTACCGCTCCAGCGCGCCGGTGCGCATGATCATGGGGTCGCCGCCGGTGATCAGCACGTCGGTGACCTCGGGGTGCCGCCTGAGGTAGGCGGCCAGGCCCTCGGCGTCACGGGCCGCGAAGTGCAGGTCGTCCTCGCCGACGAACTGGGGCCAGCGGAAGCAGAACGTGCAGTAGGCGTGGCAGGTCTGGCCGGCGCTCGGGAAGAACAGCACGGTCTGGTCGTACTTGTGCTGGATCCCGGGGACGACCTGGCCGTCGAGCTGCGGCACGTTGTGGCTCAGCTGTCCGGCCGGGTGCGGGTTCATCCGGTTGCGGATCTCGAAGATCTGCTTGGCCAGCTGCTGCTTGTCGCCGGACCGGAGCAGGTCGCGCAGGGCGGTGTAGTCGTCCGGCTCCAGCATCGTGCGGTGCGGGAAGTTGAGCCGGAATATCGGGTCATCGGGTATCCGGTTCCAGTCGATGAGCTCGTCGAGGACGTACTGGTTCGTCCGGAACGGGAGGACGTGGGCCACCACCTCGACCGCTTCGCGCAGATCCTGCGGAATTCTGTCCCACTGCGGCGCCCGCTTTATCGACGACCGGTTGTAGGGCTTGTACTTGGCGGGGCTGGATTCGGGCATGCGTATTTCTCCGTTCGAATGACGGAAACAGGAACCGGGGGTTGCCGCGCGGCGTCAGACAGAGGGCCGGGCGGTGCGATCGGCCCAAGAACCGGGCGGGGCCGACTGGTCGGAGCGGCCGCCGCGGGCCGGGTCAAAAGCTAGCCGGGGGGTTCGGGGATGGGAAATAGATCGGCCTGGCGACTCATTCGGCGGGCGCATGAATGGCGTTCCATGACGCCGGTGCATGAATCATGTGCGGGCCGCATGAATGGAAATCCCGCTGACTAGGATCGGCGTGAGCGAACGATCGGGCACAGCCAGGCGGGGGAACGGGTTTTGAACAATCGATTCAGTGTCGGAATCGTGGGGCTGGGCCCCCGGGGGCTCATCCTGCTGGAGCGCCTGTGCGCCGGCGCGGCGGCCGACCCGGGCCGCGGCCCGGTGACCGTGCACGCCGTCGACCCGGCGCCGCCCGGGGCCGGCCGGGTCTGGCGGACGGACCAGTCGCCGCACCTGCTGATGAACACCGTCGCGGAACAGATCACCGTGTTCACCGACGCCAGCGTGGTCTGCGAGGGACCGGTGGTGCCCGGTCCCAACGTGTACGAGTGGGCGGGGCTGCTCACCGCCGCGAGCCGGGACGCGCCGGGCCCGGACATCGGCCCGGGCTCCGAGCACCCGGACGCCGGGAGCCCGGGCTCCGAGCACCCGGGCTCCGAGCACCCGGGCTCCGAGTACCCGGGCTCCGAGTACCCGCGCGAGGTGCTGCGTGAGGCCCGCGAGCTGGGGCCCAACTCCTACCCCACCCGCGCCTTCTACGGCCACTACCTGCGCTGGGCCTACCGCCGGACGGTGCGGACCGCGCCGCCGCACGTGACGGTGCACCTCCACCAGGACACCGCCGTCGCGCTGGAGGAGCTCGACGGCCGGCAACTGCTGCGCCTAGCGCGGTGCCCACCAGCCAGGGCAGGGTCATCATCAACGACGCGAAGACGGCGCCCCCCGCGGCCCCGGAGGCCGGGAGCGGTCGCGGCACGAG
>NZ_JBEZUT010000106.1:0-25445 GCF_040636595.1 Kitasatospora sp. NPDC036755 | reverse complement strand
GCGGGGGTGGGGGGGGGCGCGGGGGGGGGGGGGCCCCCCCCCCCGCCCCCGCCCGTGCGGTGGTGCGGGCCCTCCCCCCCGCGTGGCCCGGCTCCCGTACGGATCAGGTGGTGGCGAGCAGCAGTTCCTCGATGCTCGACGGGCGGAGGCCGTCGGCCCGGCCGGCGAAGTAGCGCTCGGCGAGGCCGTCCGCGGAGACGTGCTCGACGTGCCGGAACCCGGCCTCCTTGGCCATCGCCAGGATGTCGTCCGGGCCGAAGAAGCTGCGGAACGGCGTCCCGTCGGCGCGCGCGGCGTGCTCCACGCCCTGCCGGGCGCCGCGCTCCTCCGGGTCGACCAGGTCGACCGGCTGCATGAACGTCATGGCCAGGGCGGACCCCTCGGCGAGGCCCGCGGCCTTGCGCAGCGTGTCGGCGACCGCCTCCCGGGTGAGGTACATGGTGACGCCTGAGCAGGCCAGCACCGCCGGCCGGGCGGGGTCGAAGCCCTCCTCGGCCAGCCGCCGCCACCAGTCGTCGTCCGCCTCGAAGTCGACGGGGACCAGCCGCAGCCCCTCGGGCACGCCGTGGCCCAGCTCCTCCAGCCGCGCCCGCTTCCACGCCTGGGTCCCCGGCTGGTCCACCTCGAAGACCCGCACCCCCTCGGTGCCCGCCGGCCGGCGCTGCGCGAAGGTGTCCAGGCCGGCGCCGAGGATGACGTACTGGTCGACGCCGCGGGCCGCGTGCTCGGCGACGAGGTCCTCGGTGAACCGGGCCCTGGCCACGATGGACGCGCGTGCCCGGGCGCTGCGCACCGGGTCCATGTCCGGCCGGGACCGCCAGTCGCCGTCCGGCGCCACCAGCCGCGCGCCGAGTTCGTCCTCGAACACGTGCGGCGCGGGGTCGGCCTGGACGTGCAGGGCCCGCCACAACGCGGTCCGGATCGCGGTCTTGTCCGCCGTCGCGGTCACTGGTGGTTCCTCTCCGTTGGATTGTGCGCTCCCGGCAGCGGCCGGGAGCGGTCCGTCCTCACGCGGGCGCGGGGCCGGTGCCGCCGGGTCCGGTGGCCGCCCCGGAGGGCAGGTACTCGGACTCCAGCACCAGGTCCTTGACCCACGACTGGTACTCGACGTGGGCGTGGTGCTCCCGGGTGCGCCACTGGGTGCCCTCGTGCTCGCGCAGGTACGCGCGGTAGTGCGGCGCGCCCGGCACCTTCATGTTGTCGGCCAGCACGATCGAGCCCGGGCGCAGCCACCGCTGGTCGAGGATGCGCCGCAGGTCCGGCAGGTAGGCCCGGGCGATGTGGTCGACGAAGACGAAGTCCAGCCGGCCGGGGCCGAAGCCGTACTCGGAGTTGAGGCGGTCGATGGTGCGGCCGTCGTCCCCGAGCGTGCCGTGCAGCACCGTGACCCGCTCCCCCAGCCCGGCGTGGTCCCAGATCCGCCGGGCCACCGCGGCGTTGGCGGCGCTGAACTCGATCGAGCAGAGCCGGGCCTTCGGCCCCATCACCCGGGACATCCGCAGCGCGCTGTACCCGCAGTAGGTGCCGAGCTCCAGCAGCAGCCGGGGCTCGGCCCGCCGTACCGCGGCGTCCAGGACCAGTCCCTTCTCGTCCCCGATGTTGATCAGCGTGGCCTGCCGGTAGGCGTACTCGTCGATCACCCGGATCGCGTCGTCGACGTCCCCGGGGGCGGCGTGGGCGAGCACGTAGTCGGCGAGCGCCTCCTCCCGGCCGTCACCGACCTGGCCCGTCCGGGTCAGGTTGCCCATCCGCATCAGCATGCTCAGCCGTTTCGCCATCACCGATCTCCGATCCGGGTGCGCTCAGTGGGGTAGGTGCCGTACGGCTCCGGCGGGCCGCCCGCGGTGTCAGGGCAGCATCAGCTGGAGGCTCTTGACGCTGCGTCGGGCCCGCGCGGAGGGGTCTCCGCCGGGCGAGGGCTGCGGCAGGGCCGTGCCGTTCGGCGGCCGGTACTGTTCCAGGTGCGTCCGTTCGGCCGGAACCCCCAGCGCGGCCAGGGCGTCGACCGCGCCGGCCACGAACGGGCCCGGGCCGCACACGTACGCCTCGCGGTCGCGGAAGGGTGCGGCCAGCGCCCGCAGTCCGGCCGCGTCCGGCAGCCCCTGCCGGGACTCCAGCCAGTGCCGGAGGGCGAACCGGTCGGGGTGGGCGGCGGCCAGCCCGGCCAGCTGCTCCCCGAAGATCACCGAGCGCTCGTCGCGGTTGGCGTAGACCAGGGCGAGCCGGCCCGCGCCGGCGGCCAGCGCCGACTTGATCATCGACATCACCGGGGTGATGCCGCTCCCGGCGGCCAGGAAGAGGAAGTCTCCGTCGAGCGAGGCGGGGGTGAACCGGCCCGCCGGCGGCTGGACGTGCACCACGCTGCCGACCCGCACGCTGCCCAGCAGCCAGTCGGAGGCCCGGCCGGTCGGCGTGCGCTTCACCGTCACCATCAGCGGGTCCGCGGTGTGCGGCGAACTCGACAGCGAATAGCAGCGGGTGACGGATCCGTGCCCGGCGTCGGGGATGTGGACGGTGAGGAACTGCCCCGGCCGGTAACGGAATTCCTCGGCGAGGTCGTCGGGGACGTCGAACACCAGCGACCGGGCGTCCTCCGTCTCGACGATCACATCGGCCACCCGCAACGCGTGGAAACGCTGGTCCATCGCCGTCCTCGCTTCGTGAAATGCGACGAGAAAGTGCCTGCAACGCTACCGTGCGGGCCTTTGCTCGCGAACGCTTGCCCGACTGGGGAGTTACCCCAGTCGGACACCGCGTTCCCGGCCGGCGCGTTCCTTCCGGGCGGGCCGTCAGGGCCGGCTGAAGGGCTGGACGGCGCTCCGCACGGAGCCGCGGCGGTTTCCGGGGATCCGGCTCCCGCCGGGCCCCGCCGGGCCGACGTTGCGGACCAGTTGGAGCATGTCGCACCGGCCGCCCTCCGGTTCGGGGTAGCGCGCTCCCGGCGACAGCGGCCGGCTGAGGTGCTCCAGCACCCACTCGGACGCGCAGGAGTCGAAGACCAGCCCGCCGGCGCGCACCATCTGCACCCCGAGCACCAGGTCCTGCCAGCGGGCTCCGTTGAGCAGGTAGCCGCGGGCCCCGGCGCGCATCGCGGAGAGCAGCGCCTCCCGGTCGTCGAGCGGACTGATGATCAGCACGGCCGTGTCCGGACAGCAGCCGGTGATCGGGCCGACCACGTCCGCGATGCTCTGGCCCGGCTGGACGATGTCCATCACCACGACCTGGGGACGCAGGGTGTGCGCCATGGCGACCGCGTCCGACCCCGTCCCGGACTCGCCGACGACGTGGAAGGACTCCACCTCGTCGAGCAGGATGCGCAACCCGGATCGGTAGATCGGGTGGTCGCCTGCGATCAGCACCGTGGTGCGCGAGCGGCCGGCTGCCTTCGACGTCGCTGTCCTGATCACGATTCTCCCGCCAACTAGTCGGTCGACAGTTGCCTTGTTGCCCGCCGCCGCGGGGGCCACACGGCCTCGTGCTGGAGGTCCGGTCGAGGCCCCCGCGGCGCGCCGGGTCGCGCTACGCGTCGGCCTTCCGGCCGGTGCCGCGCAGCGCGGAGAGGATCGCCGCCAGGATCATGATCCCCATCATGGTGTAGAAGGCCGCCTCCAGGCCGTCCGCGAAGGCGCTCGCGAGGTCACCGTCCAGCTTGTTGGTGCCCACGAAGATGGCGAACGCCAGGTTCCGCGGGATCGAGTGCGAGGCCACCAGCATGGCGGTGGTGAAGGAGAAGACCATGCCGATGCTGGAGAAGGTGCGCAGCACGCCGGAGGCGATGCCCAGCCGGTCCGGCGGGGCGGCCTTCATCACCGCGGTGCTGTTGGCCGGGAAGAAGAAGCTGCCCCCGATCATCATCACCAGGTTGCCGACGGCGGTCAGCCACAGGCTGCTCGTGGTGGTCATCTGGGCGAAGATCGCCATCGCGACGACCGAGATGCCGAGCCCCATGGTCGCCGGGACGACCGATCCGAGCTTGTCGGTGAGCTTCCCGGCGTAGGGGCCCACCACCGCGCCGATGACGTAGCCCGGCAGCAGCAGCAGGGAGGCGTCGATCGGGTCCATCCCGCGGGTGCCCTGGAGGTACATGATCACCAGGAAGAGCACCGCGAAGCTGCCGACGCCCTGGAGCAGCGAGGCCAGGAGCGAGGGCGTCATCGACGGGATGCGGAACAGGGACAGGTCGAGGGTGGGTTCCTTCTGCTTCAGCTCGACGACGACGAACGCCGCCAGGAGCACGAGGCCGCCGACCAGGTACCCGATCAGGGTCCCGTCGAGCGGGCCGGACGCCAGTCCGGTCATCGCCCAGAGCACCCCGAAGAGGCCCAGGCCCAGCGTGATCATGCCGACGAAGTCGAACTTCCGGCGCTGGCGCTCGGCGGTGTCGCGCAGCACCCGGTGCGCCAGCACCAGGGCGATGATGCCGATCGGCACGTTGACCCAGAAGATCCACTGCCAGGACACGTAGGTGACCATGACGCCGCCGGCCAGGACGCCGAGGACGGAGCCGAAGGAGTAGCCGAAGGCGTTGTAGCCGTAGGCGCGGCCGCGCTCCTGCGGCGGGTAGAGCTCCGAGATGATCGCACCGCTGTTGGCGGCGATCAGTGCGGCGCCGACGCCCTGGACGACCCGGGCGCCGATGATGCTCGGCGCGTTCCAGGCGATCGCGCAGAACACCGAGCCCACGGTGAAGACCAGGAAGCCGGCCTTGTACATCCGCACCCGGCCGAACATGTCGCCGAAGCGGCCCAGCTGGGTGGAGAGCACGGTGACCACGAGGAGGTAGCCGACGACCACCCACGTCACGGAGGACAGGGTGATCTTCAGGTCCTCCTCGATCGCCGGGAGGGCGAGCACCACGATCGTGCCGTCGACCGCGGAGATCAGCACGCCGATCATCACGACGAGCATGCCGATCCCCCGCCGGGGCGGCGCTGACGGTGAGGCGTCCTTCTCCTTGGTCGAGATGCTTTCACTGACCATCGTTAACCAACCCCGCATCCCTCTTCGTCACTACTGAACTAGATTGCTAGCATGCTGGCACGGAAAGGGCCACGCAACACGGGGCCACGCCATCCCGGACGAGGGGGCACCACGCAGGTGGACCTGGTTCGCAGCACGTTCGCCGAGGCCACGGCCCCGGCCGGCGGCGCGCGCCGCACACGGGAAGCACCCCCGGCACCGGATGGGACCGGGGGCACTCGGCGGGTCGGGAGCGCGACCGGCGTCAGGGGTGCCCGCCGGACTCCGGCGGCCGCCGACGCGCTCCCGCCCCGCCAGGGGCGCTCAGCCCTTGAGCGGCGCCTCGATGCTCCACTCCCGCCCGTCCGGGTCGCGCACCACCATCCGCTGGGTGCCGTAGTGGGTCTCCTCGAACGGGGAGACCACCTCGACGATCGGGTCGGGCTTGAAGGTCTCGGCGTCCGCGATGCGCAGGACGAGCTGGACCTGCGGCGCACGCTCCTCGGGGATCTCGCCGACGACGAAGTACGGGCCCTCGTCGTGCTTGAGCATCCCGGAACCGTGCTCGGTGGCGAACTCGATCTTGAAGCCCAGCGACTCCAGGAACTTGGCCGTCTTTCCCCAGTTGTGAGTCTCGACGTAAACGCCTTCGACACCCCGGGTCGTCATATGTCGATTCCTTTCACGCAGTTCCGTCTTATTTCTGCTTCTGGCGCTCGGCAAGGTGGTTGCGCAGCGCCTCGGCAACCAGAGCCGACAGCGAGAGTTCACTGTCGATGGCGTAATGCTTCACCTGCCGAATCAGCTCCACGGGCAGGTAGACGTTGAACTGCTTTACCTCTTCAGCAGTCATGCTAGCATGCTAGCACCGCTCGGGCGGGCTGCCAACCACCGCCCCACCGAGGCGGCTTCGCGGCCCCACGGCCGGTAGCCCGGTCCCGGGCGTCGCCCGGGCCACCCGCGGCCGGCACCGCCCGCGCCCCGGTCTCCGCCCCGGCGCCCCGGCGCCCGAATAGCGGCCGAGCATTCCGGTGACGGCGGGCGCGGCGCGCACGGGCCCGCTAGCGGAAATGAATGGGCGGCGCAATATCCGCCGGCCGCGCGGAATTCCCCGACCGCGACGAGTTCCCCGCCCCGGCACCCCGCGTTATGCTCGGCCCATGCGATTCGGCTTAATGGCAAGCAATCCACTTGAATGGCTGCTGGTCAAGTTCAATTTGATCGCGCGGCCCGTCCTCGACACCCAGGTAGCGGGCACGTACGTCCACGTCATCATGGCCGCCGTCAAGGTCGGCCTGTTCGACGCGATGGCCCACGGCCCCGCCACCGCCGAAAAGATCGCGGCCAGCTGCGGCATCCACCCCGACAGCACCGCGAAACTGCTCCCCGCTCTGGCGGCGTCGGGATACCTGCGCGCCAGGGACGACCAGTACGAGCTGAGCCCGCTGTCCCGCAAGTGGCTGGTCACCTCCAGCAAGCACGCGGTGAACGACAAGCTGATGCTGCAGTTCTACGAGCTGGGGCTTATGGCGCGGGCCGACGAGTACCTGCGCAGCGGCAAGCCGCTGGACTTCCACACCGGCATGAGCGACGACGTCTGGGACTCCTACCAGCGCGGCATGAAGTGCCTGACCACCGGCCAGACCAGCATGGTGGCCAAGGCCGTCCCGGTCCCCGAGGGCGCCACGGACCTGCTCGACATCGGCGGCTCCCACGGCGCCTACTCGGTCGCGCTGTGCCGCCGGCACCCGTCGCTGCGCGCCGTCGTCTTCGACCTGCCCGACGCCGTGCGGCACGCCGCGCCGCTGCTGGCCGAGGAGAAGATGGGCAACCGGGTGCGCCACCAGCCCGGCAACGCCCTGACCGACGACTTCGGCGAGGAGTGCTACGACGCGGTGATCATCATCGGCGTCGCGCACCACTTCAGCGACGAGCAGAACCGCGAGCTCACCGCCAAGGTGGCCCGGGCGCTGCGCCCCGGCGGGACGTACACCATCGCCGAGTTCCCCGCCGCCAGCGGCGAGGGCAAGACGCAGCAGCTGGCCGCGCTGCGGGACTTCTACTTCGCGCTGGCCAGCGAGTCCGGCACCTGGTCGCCCGCGCAGATGGCCTCCTGGCAGCGCGCCGCGGGCCTGCGGCCGGCCAAGCCGGTCCGGCTGCCGGCCAGCGGCGGCCTCAACCTCCAGTCGGGCCACAAGCCCCGCTGAACCGCCACGCCCCTGGCCCGGCCTCCCCACGAGCGGAGGCCGGGCCAGGGGCGTTTCGCGGATCCCGGGGCGCGCGGTCCTCGGGAGCCGCGGGCCACGGGAGTCGCGGGCTTCGGGGCACCGCGGCTTCAGGGCGCGGACCGGCTCACACCGTGACCGGCACGGTGACCGGGCCGCGCGTGATCATCAGCCGCTGCCAGACGATCTCCTCGGCCAGCGCCAGCCGGTCGAAGCGGCGCACCAGCCGGCCGATGGCGATCCGGGTCTCCAGCCGGGCGAGCGCGGCGCCCAGGCAGTGGTGCGGCCCGCCGCCGAAGGCGACGTGCTTGCGGGCGTTCGGCCGGTCCAGCCGCAGCTCGGCCGCGGACGGGCCGAAGACCTCCTCGTCGCGGTTGGCCGAGGCCAGCCCGGCGAGCACCGTCGCCCCCGCGGGGATCACCGTGCCGCCGGCCTCGAAGGGCGACAGGGTGATCCGGCGCGAGTACTGCACCGAGGTGTCGTAGCGCAGCAGTTCGTCGGCCGCGTTCGCGTCCAGGTCCGGACGCTCGCGCAGCAGCCGCAGCTGCTCGGGGTGGCGCAGCAGCGCGACCATGCCGTTGGCCAGCAGGTTCATGGTGGTCGCGTAGCCGGCCAGGTACAGCAGCACGACCTGGGCGATCAGTTCCTCGTCGCTGAGCACATCGCCGCCGTCCTCGGCCCGGATCAGCTGGGTCAGCAGGTCGGGGTTCTCCTCGACGAGGTTGTGGCGCTTGGCCTCGATCACGGCGGCGATGCGGTCGACGAGTTCGGTCTCGGCGGTCACGATCGCCTTGATCAGCTCCGGGGTCGGCTCGGAGACCGGCTCCAGCGAGAACGCCAGGACTTCGGCCCGCTCCCGCAGCCAGTGGTAGTCGGCCTCCATGCCCAGCATGTCGCAGATCACCAACAGCGGGAGGGGGTAGGCGAGTTCGGAGACCAGGTCGGCCTGGCCGTGTTCGGCCGCCCGCTGTTCGACGCGGTCCAGTGCCTCGTCGACGAGGCGGGTGATCAGCGGGGCCTGGCCGTTGACGGCCCGCTCGGTGAACACCTTGGTCAGCAGCCTGCGGAGCCGGGTGTGGTCCGGCGGGTCCTGGTCCATCATGGACAGGGAGTGGATCCGGCTCTTGGTGACGTTGTCGTCCTCCACCGAGTGGTCGCCGCGCAGCAGGTTGACCACGTCCGCGTGCCTGGTGACGATCCAGAATCCCGCCGGGTGCCGGTACGCCGGATTGGTCGCGCGCAGTTTCGCGAAGTGCGGGTACGGGTCGTCGGAAACCCCCGGCGCGAAGGGGTCGAATGCGTACGGCTCCGCGTTCTCGGCCGTGCTCGTCGTCGGTGTCGGTGTTTTCCGGTCGGCCATGGGAATCCATCCCGTCTTCTCGGAAGGCGGCACTTCGAATGCCGTCGTCGGACGGCCACGTTCGGCCAGGTCCGTTTATAGGTAGCGCGGTTGAGGGCTGGCAAGGCGGGGCGGCGCCGGGGGCGGCGCCGGGCCGTGCGAGTGGGGAATCTCCCCAGTCGACCGGCGGGGAGCGCCGCCGCCCCCGGCTTCCCGGGGCGTTCCCGGTCCGCTTGACTCGTAATTCCGGGGTCTCGAAACTCGGAAACGGGGATGCGCCGTTCCCCCGTGCACGCACTCTTCGCCGCTGACCCGAGAGGACGACCGTGGCTACCGAGATGACGAAGGTGCCGGACGAGACAGCCGTGCGGGTGGCCCTCTGGCGGGCCCTGCACCTGCGCGCCGACGCACCCCCGCACGTGGTCGAGGACGAGGTCGGGCTCCGCCTGGTCTCCCCCGGCGAGGACTGGCAGCAGCGTCCGGACATGGCCGGGGAGGGGATGCGCGGGTTCCGGGCCGGCGTGGTCGCCCGGGCCCGGGTCGTCGAGGACCTGGTGGCGGAGCAGTGCGCCGCCGGCGTGGCCCAGTACGTGATCCTCGGTGCGGGCCTGGACAGCTTCGTCCAGCGACGGCCCGAATTCGCCGGACGGCTGCGGGTGTTCGAGATCGACCAGCCCGCGACCCAGGCGTGGAAGCGGCGGCGGCTGGACGAGCTCGGCCACGGCTCCGCGCCGTGGCTGCACTGGGTGCCGGTCGACTTCGAGACCGGCGAGGTGTGGTGGGACCGCCTGGTCGAGAACGGCTTCGACCCGGACCGGCCCGCGGTGCTGTCCTGTGCGGGCGTCACCATGTACCTCAGCGAGGACGCGGTGCGGGACACCCTGGCCCAGGCCGCGCGGGCCGCCGCCGGCTCGACGCTGGCGATGACCTTCATCCTGCCCACCGCCTTCGACGAGCCGGAGGACCCGGCCGCGCACGAGGCCGCGGGCAAGCCGAAGCCCGGGCCGCGGGTGCACTTCCGCAGCTACTTCACTCCCGACGCGATACTGGGCCTCGCCCTGAAGGCCGGCTTCCGCGAGGCCCAGTACCTCTCCACCGAGGAGGTCACCGCCCGTTACTTCGCCGGCCGGGACGACGACTTCCGGCCCGCGGCCGGCGAGCCCTTCATGCTGGCGCGCACCTGACGGCCGCCCGGCGGCCGCCGGCCGTCACGTGGTGACGACCAGCAGTTCCTCCGCGTTGGAGGGCCGCAGGCCGTCGGCCCGGCCGGCGAAGTAGCGGGCGGCCAGGACCGGGGCGGGGATGTGCTCGGCCGTGCGGAAACCCGCGTCCCGGGCCAGCCCGAGGATCTCCTCGGGGGCGAAGAAGCTGGTGAACGGGGTGCCGAAGGCCCGGGCGGCCTCCTCGATCCGGGCCCGGATCTCCCGGGGGCCCGGTTCCACCATGGCGAGCGGCAGCTGGAAGGTGGCCGCCATCGTGGAGCCGGGCGCCAGCGCGGTGCCCTGGCGCACCATGGCCACGATGGCGTCCTTCCGGAGGAAGGCGCTGACGCCGAGCGAGACGACGACGGCGGGTTCCCCCGCGTCGAAGCCCGCCGCCACCAGGGTCTCCCACCAGGACCCGCCCGACTCGAGGTCGTACGGCACGAACCGCAGGCCGGCGTGGGAGTCGAGGCCGAGCTCCGCCAGCCGCTCGCGCTTCCACGACTGCGGTCCGGGCGGGTCGAGTTCGAAGATCCGCACCGACGGGGGGAGGTCGGCGCGGCGCTGGGCGAAGGTGTCCAGGCCGGCGCCGAGAATGACGTACTGGCGCACGCCGCGGCCGAGTTGTTCGAGGACGAGGTCCTCGCCGAAGCGGGCGCGGGTGATGACGGCGGCGCGGGCGAACGGGTTGTCGTCCGGGTCCATGTCCGGGCGCTTCCGCCAGTCCTCGCCCTCGCCGGTCAGGCGCAGGCCGAGTTCGTCGTCGAAGACCGCGGGCGGGTCGTCGTGCTGCACGTGGAGCGCGCGCCACAGGGCGGCGCGCACCGCGAGGCTGCTGGGTCCGGCGCTGTTCTGCTCGGGCACGGTGCCGCCGGGGGCGGCGCTGCCGTGCGGGGTTCCGGCGTTCGAGGTCCTGGTGTCCTCGGTGGTCATGTCGGGTGTCCTCCCGATCGCAACCTGCGGGGTGGGGGGCCTGCGGGGGCGCCGCGCGGCGCCGGCCCGGTGTACGGGCGGCGCTCTGCCCGCTGCGTCCCGCGGGTGGGCCCGACGCGCGGCACCGCGCACGTCAGGGCTGGTGACGGCTTCGCCGTCCGGTGACGCGAAGGTAGCGCGCCGGTGGTCCCGGACGCCAGGCGCCCGGGGGCGGGAACGGCCGGGCCGGGAGCGGCCCGGCCGTTCGCTCAGAGCTCGGAGGCCAGGGTGCCGCCGCGGCCCCAGTGGTCCGTCTCGACGTCGTTGATGATCACGGTGACGGCGGCCTCGGGGCACTTCACGATCCGTGCGACCGTCGCCGTCACCTCCTCGACGAGCTGACGGCGCTGGTCCACTCCCACGCCCTTCCACCAGTTCACCTGTACCAGGGGCATTGCGGGTTCCTCTCTGTCGGTTCGTCCGATTCGGCTGTTCCCGGGCGGTGGGCGCCGTCGCCGACCGCCCTGCGGGGGGATTCCGGGGAAAGTCCTTCGCCGCGGTGGTGGACCGCGGGCGGTCCGCACCGCGAAGATGCACATGCGGGTGTGAATCCCTACTTCTCCTCGGCGTCGCGCTGCCGCTGTTCCACGGCGGTCGCGAAGTTCTGCCAGATCCGGCCGCACTCCCGGGCCAACTGCGCGATGTCGGAAGCCCGGTGGGCGGGTACGTCCCCGCTGACCCGGGCCCATTCGTCCGGATTCAGCAGATACATGTCAAGAAGGCGCAGCAAAAAACGCCCTGATTCCGAGAAGCGCAGCGAGGGATCGCTGCGCAGGCTGCGCATCAGCGCGCTCCGGTCGACCGGACCGGGCGCCGGGATCCGGACGCAGGCGCCCGTCCGCCGGGGCAGCTCGCGGCGCTGGTCCTGCTCCGACACGGGCCGGGGCTCGGGCGCCGTCAGGGCCTCGGCCCGGCGCGAGTCGTCCCGCACGTTCCGCACGGTGTCCGGGCTGACCCCGGCCTCCCGCGCGATCTCGCGCAGCGACGCGTCCTGCCGGTCCGCGAGCAGGCTGCTCACCCTGGCCCTGGCCGCCGCGCCGTTGACCGGGCGCATCCGGCCGTCCCGGCCGCGGCGGTGGGTGACCGGTTCGGCGTCCGTGCCGGAACGCCGGCGGATCGACCCCACCGTCTTGTGCGAGAGCCCGACGACCGCGGCGATCGCCCGGTCGGACCACTCCGGGTACGTGCCGAGGATCCGCTCGGCGGCCGCCGTCCGCTCGGCCCGTGACAGCGGCAGCCCGTGCATGACGTTCTTCTCGACCGCGAGCACGAAGGCCTCGTCGTCGTCGCAGTCGCAGAAGTTGACGTCGATGGACTCCTGGCCGCGCAGCTCCGCCGCCAGCAGGCGGTGGGCGCCGTCGACCACGCGCATCGTGCGGCGGTTGACGAGGATGGGCGGCAGCGCGGCGTCGGAGTTCGCGAGCAGCCGGGCGTGCTCGTGGTTGGGGCCGGACAGTCGGGGGGAGTCGAGCCGCACGATGTCGGTGAGCGGCAGCCTGGTCAGGGCCGCCGGACCCGCGGACCCTCCAGCGTCCGTCCTCTCCATCACGCCAACAACGGGCTGAGGGTTCACAATCCGACCTTCCTGCTCGAAGCGACCGTCACTGCTGCTGCAGCTCGTCCTGTGGACTTCGTGTCTCGATGAGCGGTGCTGCGCCTGGGGATTCGTCGTGCCTCTCCGATCGGTTCGTCCGCGGTGCTCCCGCCCCGGAGGGGAAGGCGGGCGCGCCGGCGGACCGTGTCGCCGTACGGCAACGAGCTGCCCGTTCGTCGCCGACCTTCCCGCACGCTTCCAGGTGGGCCGTCCTACCGGCATGAGTCAGATATCCCGACCCTTCCCGTTTCGGGTGGGAAATCGTGGCCGGCCCGGAGTTCCCACACCGGCCGGGCCAGATGACTCACGACACCGCGGCACCGCGCCGGGTTCGATGACCGCTGTGCCTACCAAATAGGAGGTAGCGGAATGTGCCGTATATACGGCCATTTCAACGCGGTGGTGCCACCGGACGACCTGGCCCGGGTCGGCGAACTGCAGCGTCACGGCGGCCCCGACCAACAGGGCTGTTCGGTCGGGCCCACCTGGTCGTTGGGCATCAACAGACTTGCCATCATGGATCCCGCCGGCGGGCGCCAGCCCTACCGCTCCGCGTCCGGGGCCGTCCACGTCGTCCTCAACGGGGAGATCTACAACCACGCCGCGCTGCGCGAACGGCTGGGCGCGTTCGGCCACCGCTTCGCCGACCACTGCGACGGCTCGGTCCTGCCGGCGCTCTACGAGCAGTACGGGGACGCGTTCGTCGACCACCTCGACGGGATGTACGCCGTCGCCGTCCTGGACCTGCGCGCCGAGCCGCGGCTGGTGCTGGCCACCGACCACCTCGGCATGAAGCCCCTGTACTACCACTGGGACGAACGCCGCGGCGCGCTGTACTTCTCCTCCGAGATCCCGGCGCTCCTCGCGTTCCCGGACGTGTCCGCGAGCGTCTGGACACCCGGACTGGACGCCTACCTCGCGACCAAGACGCCGTTCGGCGAACAGACCATGTTCGAGGACGTCGCGGTGCTGCCGCCGGCCGTGACCGCGGTCCTCGACCGCTCCGGGGGGCTGCGCGTCCGGCACCGGGCCGTGCCCGGGGCCGCGCCCGGAGCGGGCCCCGACGGACTGCGCGCGCTGCTGCACCGGGAGGTCGACGCGCTGCTGGAGGCGGACGTCCCGCTCGCCTCGATCACCTCCGGGGGCCTGGACTCCAGCCTGGTGACCACCCTCGCCACCGGCCGGGCGCCGGGGCTGCACACCTTCAACATCGCCTACACCGGCACCTGGCCCGACGACGAGCGGCACTTCGCGCGCCTGGTCTCCGACCACGCCGGGACGGCCTACCACCAGGTCGAGCTGAACCCCAAGGAGCTGCCCGACCTGCTGCCGCGGGTCGTCCGGCACCTGGGCCAGCCCAACGCCGACCCGATCACCGTGAGCAGCTACGCCCTGTTCGCCGCGGTGCGGGAGGCCGGCTTCACCGTGGCCCTGACCGGCGACGGCGCGGACGAGGTCTTCGGCGGGTACGGGCGGATGCGCGCGGCGGCCCGGGCCGCCGAGGCGGGCAGGCCCTGGTACCGGCCCTACCTCGACGAGTTGGGCGTGCTGCCGGCCGCGGCCCGCGAGCGGCTCTACACCGCGGACTACGCCGCGGAGGTGAAGTCCGTGCCGGCCCTGCCCGAAGCGGCGACCGAGGCGCTGCGCTCGGGGCCCGGCACCGTGCTCGACCGGATCACCGCGTTCGAGATCGGCCACCGGCTCCCGGCCTACCACCTCCGGCGGGTCGACCACCTCAGCATGGCGAGCGCCGTCGAGGTCCGGCTGCCGTTCTGCCAGCAGAGCGTCGTCCGGCACGGGGTGCGGCTGCCCGACCGGGACCGGATCCACGACGGGGCGGTCAAGCGCGCGCTGTACGACGCCGCGCGCGGCCTGCTCCCCGAGGCCGTCCTGGCCCGCGAGAAGCAGCCGTTCACGCTGCCGGTCGCGGCCATGCTGACGCCCGGCTGGCCGCTCTGGGACTGCGCCAGGGACCTGCTGGCCGCCGACCGGCTGCGCCGTACCGGCCAGCTCGACCCCGGCGCGGTGGACCGGCTCTTTGCGGAGCAGGCCGCCCGGCCGGACAACAGCACCGCCCTCGCCCTCTGGGCCCTGCTGGTCCACGAGATCTGGCGCGAGCAGTTCGCCGTCGCGCCGGTCGCACCGCCCCGGAAGCCCAAGGACGTGGCGTCATGATCGGGCACGTCGTCTACGCGCACGGCAGTCCGTGCCCCACCCTGGTCCTCGACGCGCGCCGGCTGCCCCGCGAGGAGCAGCCGCTGCTCGACCGCCTCGCCGCGGCCCGGAAGTGGCTCGACGACGCCGGCGCCGGGCACATCCTCAAGATCGCGCTGGTGGAGCCCGCCGAGCACCCGCTGTTCGACCTGGACTACCGGTTCGTGCAGGCGCTGCCGTCCGGGCCGGCCGCGTTCGACCTGCGCGGCTCGTGCGGGCACTCCATCCTGGGGTCCATCGTCGCCGGCGCCGAGTCCGGCTCGCTGCCCCGGCTGACGCCGGGGATGCGGGTGCGCGTCATGGTCCGCAACAACGGCGACCACATCGTCTGCGAGATCACCGAGGTCCGCCGGGACTCCGCGCTGTTCGACATCCACTTCGTCCAGCCGGCGCCGAAGCCGCTCGGCGAACTGCTGCTGGCCGGCGCGGCCACCACCACCGTGGACGTCGACGGCACGCCGGTGCCGGTCTCGCTGGTCTCCATGGGCAACCCCTACGCCTTCGTGGCGGCCTCCACCCTCGGGCTGTCCCGCCCGGAGGACCTGTTCGCCGACGACCGGTCGCTGTTCGACCGGCTGGTGCGGATCCGGCGGGCCGCCGCGGTCCTGCTCGGCTGGCCCCCCGACGGCGCCTTCCCCAAGGTGGCCGCGGTGATGGCCGCGGACGACGGCCGGATCGCCGTCCGCGCGATCTCGGTGCCCACCTGGCACCCGACGATCGCCCTGACCGGGGCCGCCTGCGTCGCCGCCGCCGTCCGGATCAAGGGCACCACGCCCTGGGTCGCGGCGCAGCAGGCGGGTGTGCCCGACGGCACCGTCGACATCCTCACCGCCGGCGGGCTGTCGAGCGTCGCCGCGACGGTGCGCAACGGCGCCTACGAACCGGAGCTCACCTGGACCACCGTCCGCGGCAAGCGCACCACCACCCTCGGGTCCTTCCCGATCGAACCCCTCGCCAGCCTCCAGCCGAAGGAACTGACCGCATGTCTGTCGCTTTCCAGGTGATCGACCCCGAAGGCGGGCTGCCGGCCGCTCTCGTCGAGCGCCTCGACGCGGCGGCGGCGCGCAGCGTGTCCACCGGCCTGCCGGACGGCACGCTGCTGGCCGAGCTCGGGCAGGCCGGGCTGTTCGGCGTCGCCGTGCCCGCCGCGTACGGCGGGTTCGGCGGGGACGCCACGCTCATCAACCACGTCGTCGCCCAGGTGGCCCGGGCCAACCCGTCCGCCGCGATCATGCTGTTCCAGCACTACGCGGTCAGCGCGCGGATCGCCGAGTGGGGCGACCCGGCGCAGCAGGCCCGGCTGCTGCCCGCGCTGGCCAAGGGCGACCTGCTCGCCGCGTCCGGGTGGAGCGAACCCGGTGTGGGCGCGGCCAAGAAGCGCCTGAACACCACCGCGCAGCGGCTGCCCGACGGCCGCTGGCGGCTCGACGGCACCAAGTCCTTCACCACCAGCGCCGGGGTGGCCGGGCTCTACCTCATCCTGGCGCGGACCTCCGACGCCGTGGAGGACTCGGACGCCGCCTACGGCTCCAGCGGCCAGACGTTCTTCCTCATCCCGGCCGAGGACGAGGGCCTGCGCCCCGATCTGAGCCTGGACCTGATCGGCATGCGCGGCTCGGCGACCGGCTTCGTGTCGCTGCACGGCTGCGTCGTCGACGACGCGTACCGGCTCGGCCCGGTCGGCGAGGCCACGTCCATCATCGCCTCGGTCCGCCGGACCGGGGCGACGCTGGGCGCGGTCTCCCTCGGCATCGCCTCGGCGCTGCTGGACCTCGCGGTCGACCAGGTCAAGCGGCGTCAGCAGCCGCCCGACGCCGTCACCCGCTTCCGGCTCGTCGACCTGGCCACCCGGATCGAGGCGGCGCAGGCCGTCATCGACCGCGCCGGGCGGCGGGTCGCGGCCGACCCGGGCCTGACCACCCTGCACAGCAAGCTGTTCGCCACGGAGACGGCCGAGCAGGTGGGCGTCGAGGTGGCGCGCCTGCTGGGCTCCGGTGGGTACGTGGTCGCCAACCGGATCAACGCCCTGATGGCCGACGCCCGCGCGGTCGCCCACATGGGCCCCACCAACGACCTCTGCCGAGAGCTGGTGAGCGCGACATGGCTCGGGTGAACGGACGGCTCGCGGTGGTCGGCGGGCGGCTGGTGACGCCGACCGGCGTCCGCCCGGGCGTGGTGCTCGTCGAGGACGGGCGGATCGTCGGGCTCGCCGACTCCGCGCCCGAGGGCGTCCCGGTGCTGGACGCGGCGGGCCGGTACGTGCTCCCCGGGCTGATCGACTCGCACGTCCACTTCCGCACCCCCGGCCTGGAGCACAAGGAGGACTGGGAGCACGGCAGCCGCGCCGCGGTCGCCGGCGGCGTGACCACGGTGATGGACATGCCGAACACGGCTCCCCCGACCCTCCACCCGGACACCGTGGTCGCCAAGGCCCGGCTGATAGCGGGCCGTTCGCTGGTCGACTACGCCTTCCACATCGGCGCGGACCCGCTGCACCCCGAGGTCCTGGTCGACCTCGATCCGGCGATCGCCCGCAGCGCCAAGGTGTTCATGGCCGGGCACCACACCGCGCCCACCGTGGTCAGCGACCCCGAGGTCCTCGACAAGGTGTTCGCCGCCGCGGCCGCCTCCGGGGTGCGGCTCGTGCTGCACGCCGAGAACCAGCGGCTGCACGACCTGCTGGACGCCTGGCGGGGCGGCCCGCCCGGCGCCTACCGCGACTACGAGCGGTGGCGGCCGCGCTCCAGCCCGATCTCGGCCGTCGTCCAGGTGCTGGAGCTGGTCCGCCGGCACGGCACCGCGGCGCACATCCTGCACCTGTCGAGCGCGGAGGAGGCCGACCTGGTCGCCGCGGCCGCCGCCGACGGGCTGCCGGTCACCTTCGAACTCACCGCCCACCACCTGTCGTTCACCGACGCCGACACCGCGCGGGGCGGCGCGCGGACCAGGCTGGCCCCGGCGATCCGCGGCCTCCGGGACCAGGACCGGCTCTGGGCGGCCCTGCGGGCCGGCGAGGCGGCCACCCTGGGCAGCGACCACGCGCCGCACACCAAGGAGGAGAAGGAGCGGCCGATCGCCGACGCCCCGCCGGGGCTGCCCGGCGTGCAGGAGCTGGCGACCGCCGTGTGGACCGGGATGCGCCGGCGCTGGCCGGAGGAGGACCGGGACACCGCGGCGCGCCGGCTGGTGCGCCACCTCGCGGAGCGGCCGGCGGACCTGTTCGGACTGGCCGGCAAGGGCCGGCTGGCCGCCGGGGCCGACGCCGACCTGGTGGTCTTCGACCCGGAGCACCGCTGGATGCTGTCCGCGTCGGACGTCGAGGCCAAGTGCGGCTGGTCCGCCTACGAGGGCTGGACGTTCACCGGCCGCGTGGAGGTGACGGTCAAGTCCGGGCGGATCGCCTACGACCGCGAGCGGGGCACGTTCGGCGCCCCGCTGGGACGCTGGCTGTCGCCGCTCGACCGCACCGGGGAGGACGGCGGACATGGCTGACACGGACGTGACCGTCGCGGGCGGCGGCATCGGCGGCCTCGCCCTCGGCATCGCCCTGCGCCGCGCGGGGATCCCGGTGACGGTCGTCGAGCGGACCGCGGCCCTGCGGGACGCGGGCGCCGGCCTGGTGCTGTACCCCAACGCGCTGCACGCGCTGGCGGAGATCGACACCTCGCTCGCCGCCGCGGTGCGGGCCGCCGGGCACGTCCCCGCGGCGGAGGAGGTCCGCCCGATCGTCGACACCGGCGGCGCGGTCGTCGCCACCGACCGGGTGGGCGAACTGGCCGCCAGGTTCGGCGCGCCGCAGGTCTCCCTGCTGCGCACCGCCCTGCAGTCGCTGCTGCTGCGGTACGCGGCCGACGCCGGGGTGCGGCTGCGGCGGGGGATCGGCGTGACCGGCTGCGCCGACCTCGGCGACGAGGTCGCGGTCGCGCTGTCCGACGGCGGCTCGACGACGGCGACGGCCCTGATCGGCGCCGACGGCCTGCACTCCGTGGTGCGCCGCCATCTGCTCGGCACGGAGCCTCCCCGCTACTGCGGGTACACGACCCTGCGGGGCCGCTCCCCCGCACCGCCGGAGTTCCCGCACGGGTTCATCGTGACGGCGGACGGCCTCGGCCTCTTCGCCGCCCCGGTCGGCCCCGGGCAGCTGTACTGGACGGCCAAGGTGGCCGCGCCGGCCGGGGTCTGGCCCGCCAAGGACCCGAAGGAGGCGCTGGCCGACCTCCTGGGCCTCTTGGCCGGCTGGCACCCGGCGCTGGTGGACGTGGTGCGGCGCACCGACCCGGACGCGCCGGCCGTGGTCACCGACATCAACGACCGGGAGCCCGTCGCCGACTGGAGCCGGGGCCGGGTCAGCCTCCTCGGCGACGCCGCGCACCCGATGTCGCCGGGCGCCGGACAGGGGGCGGGCATGGCGCTGGAGGACGCGGCCGTCCTCGGCGGGATGCTGGCCCGCACCGAGGACGTCCCGGAGGCCCTGCGGCGGTACGCCGGGCAGCGCGCACCGCGCACCGCCCTCGTCGTCAACCAGTCGCGGCACCGCGACCACGTGGTGCGCGGCGAGCGGGGCGAGTTCAGCACGCACGACCAGGAGCTGACCGATCTGTTCGGCTGGCGCGCGGAGTTCGGCCTCCCGGCCGAGTGACGCGGCGACGCGGCGACGCGGCGACGCGGCGACCAAACCGGACCGGACCGGATCGGTACGGACAGGCACCGAACCAACGAAGGGTTGACCGTCATGGAATCGGGCACGACGCACTGGAACAACGTCAAGATCGACTATGACAAGGTACTGAACACCGACGCCTCCAACGTGGCCCTGCTCTCCGCGGCCGTGGACCTGCTGCCGGCGGACACCGCCGACATCCTCGACATCGGCTCGGGCACCGGGCGGCTCACCTCGCTGTGCCGCGCGGCCCTCCCCCAGGCCCGGATCCTCGGCGTGGACCCGGCACCGACCATGGTCAAGGAGGCGACCGCCAAGTTCGCCGACGACCCGCTGACCTCGTTCCAGGGCGGGGTGGCCGAGGACCTCTCGGACATCCCCGACGAGAGCTTCGACGTGGCCATCAGCAGCTTCGCGCTGCACCACCTCGAACTCGACACCTACCCGAAGGCGGCGGCCGAGCTGCTGCGCGTCCTGCGCCCGGGCGGCGTATTCGTCAACGCCGACCAGTTCTGCCGGGTGATGGGGCCGGCCGGCAGCAAGGAGCGGGCCACCGACGTCCTGGAGCTGCTGACCGACAAGGCCAAGTACTACCTGCGGGAGGCGAGCTTCGAGCGCATGCTGCTCCAACTCGACCTGCTGCCGCGGTTCCTGCGGGAGGACGGGGAGATCCTGACCACGCCGGAGTTCTGGCGCGACCGCCTGCTCGAGGCGGGCTTCGAACGGGCCGAGATCGTCGCGACCGCTCCCGAGGAGCTCTACAACCGGGTGATCGTGGCGCGGAAGGCGCCGCGCGCGGCGGCCTGACGGGCCGGGCGCGGGGCGGGCGTGGTGGCGGGTGTGCCGGTGGAGGCGATCAGCGGGCGAGCCACCACGCCGCCGTCCGGGTCAGTGGCCGAGACCGGCCTGCCTGGCCCGGACCGCGGCCTCCGTCCGGTCGACCAGGTGCAGCTTGGCGAATATCCGGGACAGGTAGTTGCGCACCGTCTTGACGGACAGGCCGAGCTGATGGGCGATCGCCGCGGTGCCCAGGCCGTCCGCGACGAGCTCCAGCACCTCCAGCTCACGGTCGGTCAACTCCGGGAAGGGCTTGGCCACTCCGGCCGGCTGGGCCAGGTGGTCGGTCACCCACCCCGAGGTGCTGGAGTCGAAGACCAGGCCCCCGGAGCGGACGATCCTGATCGCCAGCACGAGGTCCTGGGAGGGCGCGCCCCGGGAGAGGTAGCCGCGGGCGCCGGCGCGCATCGCGGCGAGGAAGGCCTCCCGGTCGTGGGCGATGCTCACGACCAGCACGGCCGTGTCGGGGCAGCGTTCGGTGATGGAGGCGATCACGTCGGTGGTGACGGCGCTCGACGGGGACACGTGCAGCAGCACCACGTCGGGGCAGAGGCGGTGGATCGCCCGGACCGCGTCGGGGCCGGTGTCGACGCCTCCGACCACTTCGAGGGCCTCGACGCCGTCGAGCAGGCTGCGGAGGCTGGATCTGTACACCGGGGGGTCCGCGGCGATCAATACGGCGATGGTGTCCGCGAAGGCAGACTGCAGAGCCGCTTGGTCGGACATCCCGTTCCTCCCCCTGGTAACAGCTCGTGCACCAGCGATCACCGTACCAAATCCGGGCGCACTCCACCCCTGATAGGCGCAAGCCAATCGAACAGAAGTGAGCGGCCCGGTCCAGGGGCGTTCGGGAGCGCGGGGCGCGGCACGTCGGGAACCGGGTGCCGGGGCCACGCGTCGGAGGTATCGTTCTCTTATTCTAAAGTCCTTTGGAATTTGGGAGTGTGTCAAAGTGGCGTCCCGAACTCAACCCCCCGCGGTCACCGCACCCGCGTCGGCGGAAACCTCCTCGCAGCGCTCCACGTGGTGGCTGCTGGCCGCGCTGATCGCGGTCTCGCTGAACCTGCGCGCCCCGATCGCCGCGGTGTCGGCGCTGCTGACCCCCATCAAGTCCGGGCTGGGCCTGTCCGGATCGAGCCAGACCCTGCTGACCGTGCTGCCCACGGTCTGCCTCGCCCTCTTCGCGTTCACCGGCCCCGCGCTGGTCCGCCGGATGGGCGAGGAGCGCCTGGTGGCGACCTCGGTGATCGTGCTGCTCGTCGGCGACCTGGTCCGGATGCTGCGCAGCGAGGCCGCGCTGTTCGTCGGCACGCTGCTGGTGGTCGCCGCGATCGGGGCCATCAACGGCGCCGTCCCCGGCCTGATCAAGCGGAAGTTCGGCGACCGGCTCGCACCGGTGATGGCGCTCTACACGATCGTCCTCACCATCGGCGCGGCCAGTGCCTCGGCGCTCGCCCCCCGGCTGAGCGGCCACGAGGGCACCGGCTGGCTGGCCTCGCTCGCCTGGATCACCGTCCCGGTCGCGGTCGTCGCCTGCGCGATCTGGCTGCCCGTCCTGCGGGAGCGCTCCTCGGCCCCCGTCCGGGCCCGGATCCCCGCCGCGCTGTGGCGGGACGCGCTGGCCTGGCAGGTCACCGCCTTCTTCGGATTCATGGGCCTGTCCTTCTACTTCGTCCTCGGCTGGCTGCCGACCATCTGCCACCAGCGGGGCATGACGCTCGACGAGGGCGGGCTGGTGCAGGCCGTCACCTCCCTGATCCAGGTGGCCGGCTCGCTGGGGGTCCCGCTGCTGATCCGCCGGCTCCCCGACCAGCGGGGCGTCGCCGTCGGCATCGGCGTGCTCAACGCCGGCGGGCTGATCGCGCTCATGGTGGCGCCGATCTCCTACGGCGCCTGGATCGCCGCGCTGCTGCTCGGCCTGGCCCAGGGCGCCGGCTTCGCCCTGGCGCTGACCCTGATCGGGCTGCGCGCCAAGGACGCCGATGCGGCCGTCGGCCTCTCCGGTATGGTCCAGGGCGTCGGCTACCTCATCGCCATCCTCGGGCCGCTGGTCGGCGGGATGCTGGTCAACGCCTCCGACGGCCTCCCGACGGCGCTCGTCCTGCTGCTGGTCGTCACGGCCGGCGAGGTGGTGGCGGGTGTGGGCGCCGGACGCAACCGCCACGTCCTCGAACCGGCCGGACCCCGGCCCGGCACCACACGATAGGTCCGTCCATGTCCGAACCGACCACGCCGGAACCGAACGCGCCGAAGCTGAGCATCCCGATCTACGCGGAACTGTCACGGGTCGGCAAGGTGCTCGCCAACCCGCTGCGGCTGCGCCTGCTCGACCTGCTCGACGGGCGCGAACTCACCGTCGAGCAGCTCTCCCAGGACTCCGGGATCCCGTTCAAGAACACCTCGGCCCAGTTGCAGCAGCTCCGTTCGGCACACCTGGTCAGCAGCCGGAAGGACGGCACCAGCGTGCTGTACCGGCTGACCGACGACGACGTGGCCCGGTTCCTCGGCGTGTTCCAGGAGTTCGCCGAACGGCGCCTGGCCGACCTGCGCAGCGTCATAGACGACCAGCTCGGCGACCTCAGCGCGCTGGAGCCGGTGACGGTCGACGAACTCACCACCCGGGTCGACGCCGGGGCCCTGGTCATCGACGTCCGCACCAGCGACGACTACACGATGGGCCACGTGCCCGGCGCCGTCTCCCTCCCCTACGAACAGCTGCTGAACCGGCTCGACGAACTCCCGGACGACACCGAGATCATCGCCTACTGCCACGGGCCCTTCTGCGTGACCTCGGCCGAGAGCGTCCGGCTGCTCCGGGCGCACGACCGCCACGCCCGCCACCTCGTGGGCGGCTTCACCCGCTGGCACCGCACCGGACACCCCGTGAACACCGAGACCGACCCGTGAGAGCGGGCCGGCGCGTCCCCCTGAGGAGAAGGCAACCATGCGCATACGAGGAAGTCGGGTCGCCGTCGTCGGCGGGAGCATCGCCGGCTGCGCCACGGCCGTCGCCCTGGCCCGGGCCGGCTGCGAGGTCACCGTGTTCGAGCGCAGCCGGGGCGGCCTGCGCGACCGCGGCGCCGGGATCACCCTCCCGGCGTCGCTCTACGACGAGTTGCTCGACGCGGGGTACCTGGACCCCGGCATGCGGGTGCTGCGGCGGCCCGAACTGATCTGGCTCACCCGCGCGGAGCGGTCCGCCGAGGGCCGCGAGGTCGGCCGCCAGCCGTACCCGTCGATCATGGCGAGCTGGGCGCTGGTCTGGCGGGGGCTGCGCGGGCAGGTGCCGGACGGCGACTACCACGAGGGCTCGACCGTCACCGGCCTGCGGCCCGGGGACGACGGCGTCGCGGTCGAGGTCGACGGCCGCCCCGCCGGGACGTACGCCGCCGTCGTCGGCGCCGACGGCTACCGCTCCACGGTGCGGCCGGCGGTCGCGCCCGAGGCCGTGGTGGCGTACGGCGGGTACGGCCTCTGGCGCGGCGACTACCCCGCCGACCGGGGCGCCGGCGGCCCGGCGCACCCGCTGCTGGACGACTTCGTCGCGGTCGGCTTCCCCGGCGGCCACGCCGTGTTCTACCGTATTCCCGACGCCGGTTCCGGCGGCTTCCGGCAGAACTGGGCGCTGTACGGCAGCGTGCCGGACGGCCTCTACCCGGCCGAGGCCGCCCCCGTCCCCCGGGGGCAGGTCGACGAGAAGGCCGCCGGCTACCTGGAAGAACTCATCACCCGCGAGCTGCCGCCCGTGTGGGCCGACGCGGTGCGGCGCACCGAACGGCACGAACTGTCGATCAACCCGATGTACGACACCACGGTCTCCCGCTACGCCGCCGGCTCCCTGCTGCTGGCCGGCGACGCCGGGGCGATCGCCCGCCCGCACACCGGGGCGGGCGCGGTGAAGGCGATCCAGGACGCCCGCGCCCTCGAACTCGCCTGCCGGGAGCACGAGTCGTGGGCGCAGGCGCTGGCCGCCTTCGACGCCGCGCGGCGCGGCGCGGGCAACGACCTCACCCGGCTCGGCAAGCACCTGGGAAGGATGCGCGTCGAGGAGTCCCCGGACTGGTCCGCCCTGACGCCGGCGGACTTCGAGTCCTGGCTGCACGCGAACACGCACGGCTGGCAGAGCGCGTACGACCCGACCTGATCCGTAGGAACGACGTCCGACCACCCACCCAGGAGGAAGAGATGTTCACCCTGCCGCCCATCACCCTGCCCGGCATGGACGAGTACGCGGAGGCCCACTCGACCCCGGACCCGGCCCAGTTGGCGGGCGTGTCCGGGAACGACCTGGGCATGGGCCACCTGATCAGCGGCCAGCTCGTCGGCGGGCTGCTGCGCATGGTCATCCACACGCTGCAGCCGAAGGTGGTCCTCGACATCGGCACCTTCACCGGGTACTCGGCGCTGTCCATGGCCGTCGCCCTGCCCGAGGGCGCCCGGGTGATCAGCTGTGAGATCGACCCGGACCGCGCCGAGGTCGCCCGCAAGCACATCGCGGAGGCCGGCTACGCCGACGTCATCAGCGTGCGGGTCGGTCCCGCGCTCGACACGATCGCCGAGATCGAGGAGCCGCTGGACCTGGTCTTCATCGACGCCGACAAGCCGAACTACCACACCTACTACTCCGCGACGCTGCCCCGGCTCTCCGCCCGGGGGCTGATCGCCTGCGACAACACCATGTGGCGCGGGGAGATCACCGACGCGGACAGCACCGACCCCGACGTGCGGGCCCTGCGGGCGTTCAACGACGCCGTCGCCGCCGACCCGCGCAGCGAGTCCGTGATGCTCACCGTGCGGGACGGGGTCACCCTGATCCGCCGGGTCTGAGACCGGCCGCGGGGCCGCCGGGCCGGCGGCGGACGTCAGGCCTCCCCCAGCCCGGCCACCAGCTTCCTGGGGGCGACGAGCCGGTAGGCGTCCACGACCAGCTCGCGCACCTCCGCCCAGTCGACCGGCACGTCCAGGTAGACCCCGACCCAGTCGCGCCCGCCGTAGGGCGGTGCGAAGAACCGGTCGGGTTCGGCGGCGACCATCGCCTCCCTGGCGCCCACCGGGGCCGGCACCCAGAAGCTCCGCCGGCCGCGCGGGTGGTGCTCCGAGAGCTGGGCCAGCGTCCGCCGCCGGATCCGCCAGGACGGCTCCCCGTGGTGGTTGCTCGCCTCGACCACCTCGGGCAGCGCCAGGCACAGTGCGCGCAGTCGCTCCTCCACGTCGTCCCCGGTCATGCCGCCCTCGTCCCCTCTCCGCCGCGGCCGCTTCCGCGCGCTCCCGCCAGGATGCCACCCCGGAACGGTGGCTGGGCCATCCACCCGCCGTCGCACGGAACATGACGTTATGTCAGGTCCGTGGGGGCGAGGGGCGGGCGGGAGTCCCGCGGGCGGGGCCGCCGGCGCCCTGCACCACCTTCTCGTTCCGCTTCCTCGCCGAGCACGACTACTTCGAC